>JAGQHH010000536.1 GCA_020431945.1 Cyanobacteria bacterium HKST-UBA02
GCCGGCGCCAGAGTGATCGATGCGCTATTCAACGAGTTCGAGGACTGGAGCGTCGAGGACAGGAAGAAAGCTCTTTCGGTCACCGGTCTTTCGGTGGAGGAGGAGGGCTCGCGAAAAGCCGTAGTGCGTGGCACCCTCGAATATTTCAGTCGCGATATGCTTTCATCGATCAAGACCAGGCTGCAGTCGGCTTGTCAGAAAGGCGCCGGCGGCGAGTACCGCCTGGACTTCGATTCGGATCATCCTGCCGAGATGGACCCCGCCATTGTCGATGCCGTGCGCGAGGTGAGTTTGAAACTTCTGGGCGCCGATTCCGTGAAGATCTTGAAAAGAAAGACCTGGACCGAGGATTTCTCGAATTATGCTCAGGCGCTTCCGGCAGCACTCTTGCTGCTCGGCACCGGCGCCACCGGCAAGCCGCGCATAGCTCATACGGGAGGCTTCGACATCGATGAGTCTCACCTGCACTCCGGCGCCGCCATCCTGACTGAGTCCGCTTTATCAATCTTGAGGAAGTTGAGTAAATAACTCGAATACCTGAAAAGGTCAGGCACCCGGTCGACGATTACCGGATGCCTGATATTTGGTCGGGGAGTGAAAACCAGATGACTTGATGCTTGATTGTTTCTAGAAGATTTCTCCCTGCTTCATGCCGCCACGATCATGTCGGCGGTCGCAACTACGGTTGCCGGTTCCGGAGTCGCTTTGCGGTGCGCCGCCAGGAAGTCCAGAGCCTGCTCGTAAGAGATGTCGCCGGACTGGATCTTGCGAAGGCAGCTGAGACCATCGCGCGACTGGATGGCTGTCACCACACCACGAGTGATGAGGGCTTCCGCCACGGTCTGCTCGAAGTCCACTATCTGGGCAGCGGCGTCGCGCAGGAGGCGCTCTTCGATGACACCGGCGGCTCTCAGGAGTGTGACGATCTGGTCGAGCACGTCGAGCTCGGCGAGGATCTGCTCCAGAGGCACTTTCAAGGTGCTCACCAGTTTGAGCAGGCGCACCGCCCGGGCTCTGGTGAACATCGGCGTGGTAGCGAACATCTTCTGAATCTGGATGACGGCTTCTACCACCAGTAGTGGTGCCAGGTTGTATTCGATCAGGAGCTTGCCGTAGTTGGTATCATTCTCGGTGCCGAGCTCGGTGATCACCAGGCTGTCCTGATAGCTGATCAGTCCTGCATCGACGAGGAGCTCGCCCATGCGGGGATGCTTGTTGTCGTTCTTGGGAACATAGCCGATCTCGTTGAGAGCTTTCTCCAGGGGAGTCTTGTCGGCGTGCATGGACTGCAACACGCGGACCGAATCTAAAAAAGTGATGCGGGAGTCGCGAAGGAGGATCTGCAGGTTCAAACATACCAGATGAAGCTGCTCGGTGAGGAGTTCGAGGGAAACGAGAGCGCGACCTATGGGCAAGCCGGTGCTCTGCGAGTGCTTGATGGCGCAGCGCAGCCCGCTCTCGTCAACGACTCCTGCTGCCAGCACCAGTTTGCCGAGTCGGCTGAGGGGACCGAGGCTGCGGCCGATGCCGTTTAGTTTGTAAGCTTCATCGATGGATACTTGATGGACATGGGAAAAGCGCAGGAGCTCACGAGCCAGCTTGGCGTCGATGGAGCCGTCGCGGATCGAGCTCTGGGTCTGCACGGCGCAGTTTATGTCCAGGTCGCTGACATGGCCCGACATGACCAGGACGCGGCCGATAGGCATGGCAGCCCGCTTGGCGATGGACAGACCATGAGTGAGAACTTCCGGGGAGATGATACCGGCCTCGAGCAGAAGCTCGCCGAGCCGGTATCGAATGGACGTACAGCGTTTCGCAAAGCGCATGAGATACTCCTTTGCAGAAAGTAGTAAGTAGACCCGCTTCCGTCAGGCAAAGCCTGCAAGCCGAAAAGTGGCTTGGAGTCCGGATATCGGATCATCAGCCAGAACACGTACAGGCAAAAGAAATATGCCTGCGGGGCCCTGTTGGCTGTCTTAGATTGTTAGTAAGGTGTTTAAATCAAAAACTGGGGAAAGCCCCCGTGATGAGATACTAAGTCCGCCCCGGGTATATGTCAAGCGCATTTAATCTTGCTCTACGGCGAAGATCCACTGCTCTGCACGCAGCAGCTCGACTACTATCTCGCGGATTTTTTCGGCGAAGAGAAACTGCTTGAGCTCGAGTTCGCTGAGGGACTCCAGGTCGAGGCTGCCGTCATCGTTGCGCTCCGGATACTTGAGAGGACAGTTCCAGAAAGGCAGCTTGCCGGGACCGGGCTCATCGAAATCGCTGGCTTTCGGATTGAAAGGTATATTCTTATGTGTCTTATACCAGTCATCCATTATGGTGCCCACGCGCACCAGGGCGCGCTCCACCTGGGTACTGCCGTGGTCCGAGAGGGCGCATGCCTCGGCGGTGTAGAGCTCGGGGTGCTTGTCGTGGGCGCGGTCGATGGCGGTCTCGATGGCGGTGTGCCCGCAGAAAGTGTCGGGCTTGGGACCCACGGTGATGCCGTTGAATAGCTCCACCATTACCGATATAACGCGCTCCACCGCTGTCTTGGTGCGGCGCAGACCCTTGAGGGCCAGCCCCTGAACCTCGGGACGGATCACCTTGAACGAGTCGGCGAAACTCTGGACCGCCGACTCGAGAGAATGGTGAATAGTCGGATCCTCGAAGATGCTCTCGGTATCGGGTCCGCGCAGCAGGGCGATCTTGGCGAAGCCTTCCGGGTGGTTGTAATTGATCGAATGATCCCCGGCGATTACCGCGTGGGCTATGCGGGCGTCGGGATTCTCCGGATGGGGCACATACCACTCTTCGATGCCGATGGTCTTCAGAAGAGTCCGCTCGCTCTCGTGGAAGTCGATGAGATTTCGAGCTTCATTGAGATGAGTGGTATTGAAAGGGTCTTTGATTTTCTGGTAGATACCATATATGGTGCGGGGTTTTATCCCTGAGTTGCTCGGACCTTCGGGATCAAAGCGCTTGAGACGATGCTTGTGATGCAGCATGATCGCCACCACCGTCGCCATGAATTCCGGCGGAGCGATCTGGTGCTCTTTTGTGGCTCGCTCGATGCGCTCCATGCTCTTGCGGACGGTGCTCTTGCCGGCGTCAAGGAAATAAGAGAGAACCATTACCGCTGCCTGGGCGCCGTGGACGTTGTGGATGATGAAATTGCCCCGGCTCTTGATGGCGTCGGAGAAGATCGAGGCGATCAGGGCGTCTCTCGTCTCCTTCGGAGTAAGCTTGAGAATCATGGCGGCATCATAGACCTGGTCGAGCTCGGCTCGGGTGTGCTTCCAGTTCATGTTCCACTGGTAGCCGCGCTGGGTCTCGGTCTGCTCCAAGACCCAGAACATCCGGCGAACCATGGCCAGGCAGTTCCAGACCAGCTCTTTGTCTTCCCGGCTGAGAAAGTCGTCCGCGTCGATCTTCTGGAAAACGTTGGCGGCGGTGCCGTCCTTGAGAATCACCGGCACATCGATGAGGTCGGCAAAAAGCTCGGAGCGCAACCTCTCGAGATTCTCCGGCTCGGGGAGCCGGTCCTGCCAGAGAAAGTTATTGGTGAGCCGGTTGAGATAGTCCGTGAGCTGTGGACCGCCCTGGGGGAAGGTCCCGGATTGTGTAGAGGATTGCGTAGAGGATTGCGTAGAGGATTGCGTAGAGGATTGCGTAGAGGACTGGGTCGAGGATTCTGTCGAGGGATTAGTCGATGCATGTGCCGAAGACGCCGTCAGGGCGCCCGATGTCCCGGCGCTGCCGGATGAGGCAGCGTCCCTGCGCAGATTCACCCTTGAAGGGGATTTCTTCTTTCTGGACTCGGTCATGATCTCGAGGCAGTGCCTTAGAACCATTGAATAATGGCTTTCAAGGGATATTCCCTGATTGATTTTCCCTCAATCGTTACCTCTTTGATCATAACCCTTTCTCATACTCTAGATTCAGTCACAGGCGCGTCTTCCGGCGATCCGTCCGGGATCGGGTATAGCTTGCCTTGCCGCAGCACGCCTGAATTTGCCTTCATCACTCTGGAAATCGCGAGCCCATCGGGTTTAGAATCAGGGCCCATGTTCAAATGATCGAGGTTGTAAAGCAATGAAGGGATATCTGGCGGTAGCACTGGCGCTCACTTTCACCCTGGGGGCTCCGGTCCTGGCGGCCGATGGCGGCGACTCAGACAAGGGCGCCAAAGGCGCTAAGGCAGCCGCAGCCGACAAATCGGCAGCATCCGGCAATTCCGCTGAGTCCGACAAGAAGACCACCGCCAAGAAAGCCGATGCCGGTAAAGGCAAGAAAAAGGTCGTGATTCCCGAGCAGAAGATGCCCGAGCATTTCAAAGAAGCGCTCCTGTACCAGAGCATGAACATGGTCGGTCAGGCGATTCCGGAGTATGAGAAAGCTCTGAAAGCCGATCCGAAATTCGTATCGTCATACAACAATCTCGCCCAGTGCCTCATTACGCGTGACGAGAAAGGCGACCGCCAGCGTGCGCATCAGCTCCTGGACAAAGCAATCGAGCTCGAGCCAGACAATGTAGGCTCCTATCACGGCAAGGCTCTGCTCAGCGAGAAGGATAAGAACTTCAAGGACGCCGAATCCAACTATCGCAAGATCCTCGAAATCCAGCCCCTCAACATGGCGGCGGTGCAAAACCTCTCCGAATTGCTTTATCGCGAAGGCAAGAAGAAGGAAGCGCGTCAGGTGCTCGAAGATGTCCTGGCACTGAATCCGCCCGAAGAGCACGAGAAGATCTACAAAGAAGCTCTCTCCAACCTGGACAATCCCGGCAAAGCCAAAAGCAGTAAAGCAAGCTCGTCTACCAAGAAGAGCTCCAACAAATCCAGCAAGTCTTCCAGCGGAAAAGCCAGCGGCAAGTCCGCTAAGTAGATAACAAAGGCTCCATCTGCTTGTCGCGATGGCGTGAACGGGTTCAGAAGCCTGTCTCTGTTCGCTCGTAGTATCGCCAGGCGTCTTGGGCCTGCAATTCTTTCAGTTGCGTCATATACTCGTGGAGCTGCTCGAGAGAATCCGCCATTTTGTCGGCGTCCAGATATTGCGTGCCCACGAAGGGAACGTTCCAGACTGTGCCATCATCCCTTTTGACCCCAATAAAATGAGAGCAGCCAGGAATCTCTGCTATCGCACGATATTCCGGCGCATATTTGTCAATCTCGAATTCTCTGACTTTGTCGGGAATCTGATCCTCGGTCCAGAATTCAGCATCAAGAGCGGCAGCTGCAAAATCGGGAATGCTGTCCAATTGCTCAAAAGCCTTTTCCATTTCTGGATCCGGTTCTTTGCCCAGCATAGTGACCAGTTCTGCAAAGGAGCGACCGAGGAGGTAAAGCTCGTCCAGGTCGGTCCAGATAGCAGGTAGTGAAGCTACCCATGGCGGCTCCTTTCTCATATCGAGGAGGATTATCTCGCCTTCACCACTGGTGCCGATTTCGATGAATCCGGGTGGGATCTCGTAGGACTCTCCGTGGATACCGGCAATGACATCTTTCGCTGATCTGAGGTCAACATTGTAGGGCATTATCGGGATCCCTTCCTCGTAACCATCAGAGTGCAAGAGAAAGTCCAGGTAATCCCGTGGCAGCCGTCCTTCAGTGAGGCTATCCAACTCCTCTATGTGCTCCGGCGGAGCCGGCTTGTTCTGTGGGGTGATCATTTCCCTTGTCCCGCAGGGACCGCCTCGTATTCTCCCACACCTCGAACAGCATAGAGTGGACTAGGGCATCGCATATGACTGTGGGATCAAGAAAATTTTCGAAAAGATGATCTGAGAGGCATTCGGCAGAGGAAAAATGACTGTGAGGACAAGTTTTTTCCGAAAAACATGATCTGACAGTCATATCAGATCGAGCGCGTGGACTTACTCTCGGTAGTGCGGACCCGGAGCGCGGGCTTGGGAGTAATTGGTGGGGTCAGGATTTGGGGACGGTGCTGGGGTTGCCGTTGCGCATGCTGCGATATTCGGGGGAGAGGATCTCGATGTCGGCTTCTCTGAAGACGTCCTGGATGTTCTGGTGCAGCTTCGAGTAGGAGACAGCCATGACGCCGGCGTTCTGGGTGTAAGCATTGAGCTGGTAAGCCACATGATGGTCGTTGAGGCTTGTTTGCAGGACGAAGGGCTCGGGCTCCGAGGCGATGTCGTCGGTGCGGCGGGCGGCTTCAATAAGTAGCTCGTGGGCTTTGCGCCAGGGGACGTCGTAGCCGAGGGTGACCTCGGTGTGGAGGATCAAGCCGGGGCTGGTGCCGGAGGCGCTGTAGTTGATGATGTGGCTGCCCAGGACCATGCCGTTGGGTATGGTGATGTATTCCTGCTTGATGGTGCGTACCCTCGTGGCAAGAAGAGATCGCTGGACGACATCGCCGACGGTATCAGCGATTTTTACCCGATCGTTGAGTCGGAAGGCGCCGGTATAGGTGAGAAACACCCCTGATATGATGTGTGCCACCGCCCCGGACGAGCCGAGCGAGACGAGAACGCCGAGAAAAATCGCAACTTGCTGGAAAGCCGGGGAGCCGGATCCGGGCAGGTACGGAAAAGCGAGCATGGCGGCGAAGACTGCGATCAAGAACTTGAGGATATTGGCAGTCGGTCCCACCCATTCAGGCTCGAATCCGGGAAGCGAAAGGGTCCCTGACTCCATCTGGGTGGCGAGGAATTTGACGAATTTGAGGACATAGCGTGTGAGAAGAACAATCACGACCAGGAAAAAGAGATTGGGGACATAGCCCAGGATTGCGGGGACGACGACATTGGCGGCAGCGTTGTAGATCTGGTCTTTGAGCTCTCTTGCCAGGTGCTCGGTTTGTGGGAAGAGCCCCAGAGCAGTGATCAGATACGAGATGACCAGGATCCAGACGATGACGGTGCGAGCGAGTTTGACTATGCCGACTAGAATCGCGTATATCGTCTCTTCGCGGAGAAGCTCCAGCTCTTGCAGTCTTATAGTCCGGATGTATTTGCCGCGCCAGCGGTTGAGGGTGTTGCGCACTTTGCCGGCGATGAAGAATGTGACGATCAGGGTCACGATCAGACCGCCTGTGGCGATGCCTGTGTTGATCAGGCTGGCCATGAGATTCTCCGGGGCGTGCTCGCGCTGGATGCGACCGGCAAGGCTTGTCTTGATCCGTTCGGCATAAGTCGCTGCGAGTTTCTGCCTGGTCACCCCGGCGAGGTTGGCGTCGCCTTCGGTGACGGTCATGATGTGGTGATCGCCCAGAACAATCTCTGTACAACCGTCCTGCTCGACGGTGGCTACTGTCGATGGATGTGCCTTTTTGTCTTCGGCGAGTTGTTTGATTGTTGTGCGGACGCGCTCCGCCCGGGAGCGGGCACTGATCGGTCCAAGGCTCGACTCGATGGAGAAGAGTCGATTGCCGTCGAGACTGACCACTCCATAGCTCGTCTCATCGGCTGACTGCTGGCTGTCCTGCGCGAATGCAGCAAGGGGATTCAAAAACAGAATCGCTACGGTCAGTAAAAATAATTGCGCGGATCTTCTCATAGGAGATCTCTCAAGTGATACCACTATTGATGCTTTAACCATATTCCCCGGGCGGTCGGGGACAAACTTTGTCGACTGCTTTATGAGTCACTGACCGGGAGCATGAGCGGAAAATAAGCAGTCCCCGTGCAGGATTAAGAGGACTTCAGCAAGGGCGGGATGAGGCTGAGGGGAAGTCCGATTTGATAGAGTATGGCCGATGCCTCCTCGAGCTGAGCTGCCGAATGGAAGAGCGACTGGGCTGCGACATAGAGCATGTTTTCTTGACGGTGGTGATCCTCTCGCCGCCGCTTCTGGTCAGCCCGGCTGTGCCCGAGCCCTGGCGCTGGCTCTGCCTCGCTTGGGCGGCGGTCCTCGGGATCATCGCCATCTCGCCATATTCTGTTTTGATCACAGACGAGGGCATCTCGGTAATCTCGATCCGGGCCACTGTCCTCATAAAATGGAAGGATGTGGTGAGAGTCCGATACAACCACAGGCTGCGTCTGATCTCGATCCGTGGCGCCCGGAATAGCGCGGTGCTCCCCATGGGCTGTTTCATCCATGACCGGTCCCGAGATGACTATTTCATGCTCGTCGAGATCCTCCAGGCGCGGCTGGAGCCGGAGCGGATTCAACGCTCGAGGCTGCTGTGATTAGGCTGTGATCAGGCTCTGTCCGTTAATCGCGACTAATTTAGGTCGATAAATCATTTCGCTCTGGACCCGGTGGTAAGATCGCCTCAACAGCGGATCTAGAGACGCTGATAATAAGCAATGCATAAGAGTATGTCCGACCGCAAAGCAGACATTCATATCTTCTTGCATCGAGCTTGAGCAACACCGCCAATGTCATCTTTGACGCCGGAGGATATGAAGACCACGATGGACAGACCCGACAAATTCAAGAAGGCCCTGCCGGCTGATTTCGAGAAGCATCGTTATCGCACGGCCCTGTTTATCGCCTGCTCGACATTCGCCAGCGATGCCTTCGAGGCGCGGCAGCTCGTCGAGGAGTTCCTGGAAGAAGCCGATATCGTTATGGACAACATCCCTCAGGAATTGATGGACCAGCACGACTGTCTCTTTTCCATAGAAAACCGCATGGTCCCCATCGGTCCGGTGCAGTCCGAGCGTGCTAGCTGAAGACGCCGATAGCATCATAGAAAAAGCGGAGCCGGGCGATGTCGAAGAGATAGCCCGGCTCTTCAAACGTTCGCGCCGGGCGAAGCTCCCATATCTGCCGGAGCTTCACAGCGAAGCGGAGGACATCGCCTTTTTCGGCGAGCATGTCCTGCCGAGCTGCCAGGTCCGGGTCCTGCGTCAGTCCGGTACTTCGAAGATGCTGGGCTTCATCGCTTTCGATGCGAACATGGTTCATCATCTCTATCTCGAGCCCGACTGCACCGGCCGGGGGCTGGGAGCGCGGCTGCTTGAGCTTGCCAAAGCCGATAGCGAGCGTCTCGACCTCTATTGTTTTCAGGCAAATGAGAATGCGATCTCGTTTTATCGCAAACATGGCTTTCGAGAAATCGAGCGGGGCGATGGCCGGGACAACGAGGAAGGCGTGCCGGATCTGCTCATGCGGTGGCGCCGGCCGGTACAAGTCTGACATCTTGATTTTTGCGGTGGCATTTGTCATAGTGTAAGTAGTCGTAAAAATTACGTTTACTTTGGAAATCGCCAATGAGTAAAACTGCAAATCAACTTGTCTATTCGAGAGAAGCGCTCACTCAGCAGATCGAGAACGGAGTCGGTTTCGAGTACTTGCTTTTCTATGGTCATAAGGTTCCGCCTGATGGAGGCGTGACCGACACCTGTTGCAGCCAGTGGTATCCGGCGTCATTCACCGTGGATGATTGTCTGTATTTGACCGCCGAGCACTTCATGATGGCTGAGAAGGCGCGGCTTTTCGACGACGCCGAGATGCTCCGGCGTATTCTCGAAAGCAAGACCCCAAGAGACGCTAAGACTCTGGGTCGAAAGGTTCGCAACTTCGACGTCGCAACCTGGGCTGGCGCTTCCTTCGAGATCGTAGTCCGGGGCAATCAAGCGAAATTCTCCCAGAACCGAGCCCTCGGGGAATGGCTTCTCTCCAGTGCCCCAAGAGTGCTCGTTGAGGCAAGCCCTCGCGATCGAATCTGGGGAATAGGCATGGGCAAAGCCAACCCGAACGCGCTCGATCCTCGGCTATGGCGCGGTCGGAATCTGCTCGGATTCGCCCTGATGAAAGTGCGAGATAGCCTGTAGCGAACTCGATAGACCTGGTCTGATCAGTGCTGTTCCAGGCATTGTCACGATCCGGTTGGATGAAGCGGATACGATCCGGAGAGTTCCTTCTCTTACTATCGGGTCTACAGCCATGGCCAGCGATCATCCGTCAACAAATCACCTCGAATCAGGGCCAGCTCCCCTGGAGTCTACGCGGCCGACTTTCAGCGCTGGTGGATCGAATGAGATTACCGCCGGATTCGCTGATTTCAAATCGGTGAAGAGCGCCATGACCGACAGCAGATCGGACAATCTCAGTAGCCTGGGCTTTTACGATTCCAAAGCGGATGGACAAAATTTTCAAACCGGAGCCGATAACAGATTTCAGGGCCCGGGCGAAGGTCAGACCCAGGCTGAAAGGGAGGCAGTGGAAGCCAACTCCAAGACGGTCGGGGAGCTCTTCCCCAATCCGAACGACCAGGAGCTGAGAGATGCCGCCTATCGAGAGCTGATGCGTCATGAGTGCGTCGACGGTTATCCTCCCGATACGCCTGGGGCTAAACAGGACCGCCAGCTCATTGAAGATCGCGGCGCTACCAAACAAGTCCAGGACGCGATTAAAGAGCGTGCCAAACAACGGACCGATCATTCCTGCGTGCCTGTTAGTTAGATCGCCGGTCTTGCTGTAAGACCCAGGCTCGCAGGCAATGGTATCGTCTTTCGAGTCACGCGAGACTGATGCCGTGGGGCAGCTTGCCGGGCGCCGGGCGGGGGTACATACTTATCGAAATGGACCATTCTGACGATTCATCATCATTCCAGGGAGACACGGTTGCGGTCCCGGCGGCTTCCCTGTCCGATTGTCTGCCGACGCGATACGAGATTCTATCGGTCCTGGGAGAAGGGGGCGCCGGGGTGGTCTACCTGGCGAAGGATAGCAATCTGGACAAAGTTGTGGCGGTGAAGAAGCTACATAACAGTGCCAGCGAGTCTCAAGCTGTGCGGTTCCATCGAGAGGCAAAAGTCCTGGCCTCCCTCCGGCATCCGAACATCATGAACGCCATCGACTTCGGACTCACCAGCAAGCAAGAGCCTTATCTGGTGCTCGACTATGTGCAGGGTGAATCCCTTTCCTCGTGGCTCGAGCATTACGGACCCATGCCGGTCGATGCCGCTCTGACGTTGTTTGTCGAGCTCGCCGATGGGCTTGCTCATGCACACAAAAAAGGGATCGTTCATCGCGACATCAAGCCGAGCAACATAATGCTTGTCGAGGAGGAAGGTTCCGGAGAGCTCACCGGCCGCCTGGTCGATTTCGGTCTGGCTCGAGAGGTCGGTGGCGACCAGGATCTAACCAAGCCCGGTGTCGGCATCGGAACGCCCAAGTACATGTCCCCGGAGCAGATTCAGGGTCAGGAAATCGATGCACGCTCCGATATCTATTCTTTTGGGTGTCTGATGTTCGAGGTCTTGACCGGGACATCTGTTTTCAGCGCCGATACACAACTGGAGATGATGAACCTGCATCTCAACGAGATACCCGAGACTCTCGGGACTCGCGCCGGGCGCCTGGGAATTGCTACGGCGATGGATGTTTCGCCCGAGCTCGAGAGGATAATCGAGCGCTGTCTTAGCAAAGAAGCATCGCAAAGATTTCGAGATGGAGAAGACTTGCTCGCGGCTCTCAATCGGGAGCAAGATGCTATCGCGGATCGAAAGGCAGCTCCCCGGCACGAGGCGCTCGAGTCGGAGCCGTCTCGCACGCGGTCGAGGCGCCCTCCGGCGAGCCAAGTCGTATTTGTGGTAGTACTTGTTTTTTGTTCGGCCTTTCTAGTTCTTAAATTCATCGCGGGTAGCAGTCCCGATAAGCAAGTCAGCTCCGGCCTTAATGTCTTCAACAGCAGAACATCTTCTATCGATATCACTGATAGTGTCGCAGCCTCCAGGAGCATTCGCCAGTCGTCGGGTTTTATGAGTCTAACAATCAATGAGATGCCTGGTTCGCGAGTCAAATCGATGGTACTGAAAGAAGTGGCAAAAAAGAGACTTGTCTCAGATTTGACAGTGCGCTCGGAGAACATGAACTCGCTTTTAAAAGAAGTTTCTGTGGTGAAAACCATCGACAGGCTGACCCTCATATCGGGAAGGGACGAACAGGTTCTTCGCCGCCTCGAGAGCATCCCTGATATCGGTCCTCTCAGGTATATCGTGCTCAGTGGATTCAAGCTGGAAGAGAAGGTTTTTGAAGATCTTGCTAGAGTTGAAAAACTGACGACTTTGAAAATTATCGATTGCAGCGGCCTGACATCGACTGCCCTGCACAAGTTCGGCAAGCACAATAACTTGCATCTTGTGCTGGATAATACTGATTTCGCCGATGACTCTGTGTTGCCTCTGGTAGGATCGAATGTCGATATTCTCGAGCTAAACAAGCCTTCAATAATGTTGACCGACAGGGGTATAGAAAGGCTCTCAGAGTTTGGCACCCTTACCAGGCTCAAGATCGAGAACGCGAAAAATGATTACACCAGGGGCTTGATAAGGCTCAGTCTCAAAGGTCCACAGCAGCTCGAGATTGTACCCCCGGGGCTTGTCGAAAAGGGCAAAGCCGCATTCCTTTCCGGTCGATTCGAAGAAGCTCTGGCAATTTGTGACAGGGCAATCGAGCTCGAGCCCGATTTCAATCTGCTCTACATCAAAAGAGCTGAGATCAAAGAGTCTCTCGGCGATCTCGATGGGGCCATCGCCGATGTGACTAAGGCTATGCACCTGCAGCCGGAGCCTCATTTTGCCAAGATTCGTGCGAAGCTGCTTGCCAAGCGATCCGGGCGAGCAGGGAAACAGTAGTCCGGATATTCTAAAATCAGCCCCGGAGGAGGGAAGCCGATGCGAAAAAGAGCTCTGCTAGCCGTCGCTTTTGCCGGGGGGCTGCTCAACTGCCAGTTACCGGCACTGGCTGAGCCGGGAGGCGAGCCAGCCGATGCGGTGATCCAGAAATTCGCCAATAGCACGCAGGGTACGCCGGAGGTTCGGGCTTTCTGGATGCTCAAGCTGGCAGCAGCCTATCTCGGTGCTAGCAGCAAATCCGAAGTGGACGCGCGCTATGGACGAATTGCCGGCGACCTGGGTAGATACAGAAGCTACATGGCGGTGAGATCGAACCGGCTCGACATGTTTTGCTGGGCTGAGGAAGTCTCTTCCGGAAGGTTCTACGCTGACGAGGGGACAGGTCGCACAGTTGAGGCGAAGCCGGATATGAAGACATTCGCCAAAGAAAAATCCGACCTCGCCCATGAAGCTATTCGGACCGCGCTTGGCCAGCTCGAGAAAACATCGGACCCGGTAGTGCGGTTGAATCTGTACTACATTGCTTCCCGGCTGCTCGACAGATTGGGCGATGCCGCAGGTTCTAAGAAGTGCGATAGAGTAATCGAAGAAGCTCTGAGGCTATGCGAAGGCGATAAGCCGGCCAACGAGAAGCAGATAGCGGCGGCTGTATCGGTATTGGATGTGATGGCGTATGGCATTGTATCGGTCCATATTCCGGATTTCAAGCCGCAGCGTTCATTGCCTGGACAGGAGCAGGGCGAAGTCTTCTCGGACAAGAGCTTCAAAGACAGCGAGAGGCTGAAATTGAGAGCTATCGCGATGGCCGACCGACTCAGTGTCGATAGCCATGTAAGAAGAAAGGCACACCGCGATCTGGCGCTCTGGTATGCGAGACTGGGCAAAACGCAATCGGCTGAGAAGGAGAAGCAGATTCTCTTCAAGCTGGTGGGCTCCGACAGCGACAACATTCTCTATCCGCAAAGCGGCGGCTGCGGTCACGTAGTCTGGTGGCAAGCAAAGCCCATGGAGAAAGTCATCGCCTGCGGGATGGGGTAGGTCACGTCGAATTGAGTTTCAAACCGAAGCTTGGTCTTTCCTTGATGCCGACAGAGGACTTTCGGCAGGCTTCCGCGGAGCTGTTCGAGCAACAGAAAGTGCAAGCCGTGGAATGGAGTTTCGACTTCGGATTCGATGGAGCCCAGATCGAGCCATGGTGTCTGGATATCCTCGACCGGTTCAGCGAGGGTGGCTCCCTGATCGGTCATGGAGTGACTCTTTCGATGCTCTCGGCGAGCTTCTCCGAGCGTCAGGAAGCCTGGCTTGCCAGTGCCAGGGAAGAGTTTGTGAATCGTAGTTATGTTCATGCTTCCGAGCACTTCGGTTTTTCCGAAGCCGGTCCGTTTGCTGACGGTGCACCGCTGGCAGTGCCGATGACTTCTCAGTCTCTGCGCCAGGGGAAGGAGATGATCAAGCGGTACGCGGATGCTGTGCAGTGCCCGGTGGGGCTCGAGAATCTCGCTTTCGCCTTCGGCATGGAAGATGTGAAATGTCAGGGTGATTTCATCGATCAGCTCATCAGCGAGGTCGATGGATTCCTTCTTCTAGATCTGCACAATATCTACTGCCAGATTGAGAATTTCGGTGTCGAAGCGGACACTCTGCTCGATTCTTACCCTCTTTCGAAAGTTCGCGAGATTCACATATCCGGTGGCTCCTGGAGTCATTCGCTGTCAGGAAGGCGGCCCGCGGTGAGGCGAGACACTCACGACGACAGCGTGCCTCAAGAAGTCTTCAATCTTGCGGCTCTGGCGCTCAAGCTCTGTCCTTCCGTCGAGTTCGTCATCCTCGAGAGGCTTGCGTTTACGATGACGGAATCTAAGTCGCAGCGAGATTTCCGTGACGATTTCTATACTATGCAAGAGATTTTGGTGGTAAGAGCATAATCCATCCAGGTTTCCTGAGATCTGATCAACGTCCCTTATGATAATGTCGTGTTAGAGGTTCTGAACTGATGTTTGTGTGCCCAATCAAATCACGGCTCCGATTAATATCCCTACTCTTGCTCAACGCAGTTATAGTGGCATTTTACTTGTCGACACCGAAATCGGGACTGTTTAGAGTCCCGTTCCTGTCTCCAGAGCAGAGCCGAGAGATGGTCTTGCGTCTCTATGGTGAGCCTGCCCCTACATTTTGTGGGAATCTAGGGTCAATTCCCAAGGAAGTCGCGTTATTGCTCTATCCAGATCAATCCGATGTTTACGGGAATGATAGCGATTGGAATAAGTGGAGATTCTTCAATTTGATTGTTGATCGTCATAATGGTTCTGAGGTGTTGTCCGGTCACATTTATCGAAGCCAGTGCCGCATTCTCGAGACCAAGCTCGGAGCAGCTGACCACCGCACGTTGACCGCGATGTTTGTATTAGTAGAGTATTACAGGAAGCGGGGGCTCTTAGTCGATGCTGAGGCTGTTGCACGGAAGGCGGTTCGCGCAACCAGAGCAGTGCCTGGCGAAAAATGGGTAATTGGAACCAGTAATTGGCTTGGTGATATTTACAGCGAGCAGGGGCGTCATACAGACGCGGAGCGTCTGTATCGCTATTCATTGAATGCGGCGGTCAGGCTTGGTGAGGAAGATAGCAGCGGCTACATCAGGTTGGCGAACTGTTTGGCTTCACAAGGGAAATTGAATGCTGCAGAGCCATTCTACTTGCGTGGGAACCAACTGAAAAGGAGCAGGCAACAGAGGTAGCGCTGTCCTGATGACGGATACGCCTTCACTGGTATGCTTGAATAGGTCTATGATTCCGCAAGATCCTCGTCCCGTGCATCCGCGAAAGATACTTACGGTGCTCGTATTGGTGTCGCTCCTTACGTTTGGAGTCTGCTTCAATAGGTTCCAGGAGCTGATTCTATTCCGGATTGCGCACGATGCATACAATCGCTGTGACTATCAAACCGCAGAGATGTTCTGGCGGCTTGTTCTTGCGAAAATGAAACTTTCGAATAGGGACTGGAACTCAAATATTGAATACTGGTGTGCTTTGTGCTGGCTGGGGAATATGCAGTGTGAACGTGGATTGCTAGGTGATTCGGAGAATCTGTTGAATGAAGGACTGGCTGTCAGCAAGCGAGTGCGCACGCCCGGGCATTTTGTGGTTCCAAATACGATGCTCTTTCTTGCGGACCTTTATGCGGCGCAGGGGAGACCAGATGATGCCAGGGCAATGGTGGAGAAGGCGATTCAACTTCGTGAACAGGCAGACAAAGGCGTTTTGCCCTCGACGAAAAACTACTAGGGCCCACGCAGCTTCTACCGGCCGACCGTATGAAACCAGATATCCGGATCGATGGTATAGAGCGCTCGCAGCGTGGCTCTGTCGGAGCGTGAAGGTATGGTCGCGCTGGAGCTGCCCTCGGGAGTCTTGCCGATCTTGTCCTGGGGCACGCCGAACATCAGGTCATCGTGATGGCTGCTGTGCTCCAGACCCCAGGCGTGACCGAATTCGTGTGCGGCAATTCGGAAGATTCTGTCTGTATCGGTAGACTTCAGAGATATCTGAATGAAGCAAGGCTCGTTGAAGGCACAGGGATAATAGGTGACACCTTCAAGCCCCGGCAGGGAAGGAGACCAGAAGACAAGAATGTCGGCTTTTGTGGGATCATCAACGAGCGCGTAGCTGAGTAGGCGCTCTTTACCAGCCCAGTTCCATTCTTGAAGACCATGAATGACCGCGGATTTCATGTCTGATCTGTAGTCCCTGGCTCTCGGCAAGTCGAGGACGAAGCGGGGATTGCGACTCAGTCTGGCGAATTCGGATATCTCGGTGCAGGACAGCCGTTTTGTATAGAATTTTTCCGGTAGCTGTTTGCCATCCGCGATATAAATCTTGAGCGGCATTGCCGAGCTATGCCACCGCGCCGTCTTGGGGGGATCGACAGCGACCTGAAGGCAACTGTAAGGATGCAGACCGTAGTACGTGCTCAACGCTTTAGCCGCTTGTACGTGAAATGGATTGTCGTAAGGAGTGCTTACCACTATCCGGCTCAGGGCGCTCTCCGCGGTCCGGGGGTCACCGTTACGAGCGGCGGACATGCCGAGGTAGAAAAGCAACGAGAAGTCCCGCGGTTTAGCCTGGACCAGTCGGGCGAAGAGCTCCTGCGACATGCGGAACCGGCTCTGCTGGTAGAGCTTCAGTGCCGAAGCGGCTGAAGGCGCGGGGCTTTGCTTCTTGGGGGCGGCTCGAGCCGAGGAGAAAACGATGATCAGGCATCCCAGGAGCGTCATCGAGCAGAAAAGTATCTTGCGCGGAGTTCGTCTCGGTGGCCTCATGATTCTTCTGTCAGGCTGCGTAAACTACCATTATGGTGGGGCAGCCGAAGAAAGGCAAGTAAGTATCGCTGAGACCTATTGCAAAATGTTCAACAGAGCGAGGCAGGCGAGGCTCAGGGCGATGGCGGCGACGCTGACGGTTTTGTAGAAGCGGCAGAGTCCGCGGTCTTCGATGATACCATCGGCGATGCCCCAGGTGAAGCCGGCGACGAAGAGCCCG
>JAGQHH010000537.1 GCA_020431945.1 Cyanobacteria bacterium HKST-UBA02
CATGATGTTCGTGCCCATGAAAAGCCTCAAGACCATAACACTTGCTGAGGGCAATGGTGTCACCGTCGATGGTATCGCCAGGTTCAGCGCCCGCCGCCCGGGCTGTGAGATTCGCAATGAGAATTTCCGCCTCGGTCTGGAGAAGTACAGCAAATGACCCGCTGGTCGTCTCTTTCATTTGGTAAGAAACTGGCGCTCTCGGCCCTGGCAGTGGTCTGCTTCAACCTCCTGGCAATGGTCACGCTGTGGTTCACCATCGGCGGTGAGGACTATCTCGAGGAGTTCAAAGACGCGATCTCTTATAAGCCGGGGGAAGACTGGGAGGCTTCTCAGAAGCGCCGGGTAAAGGAGGCGAGCAAAGCGATCGACAAGAACCCCCGAGATGCCAGAGCCTATGCCAAGCGTGGCGAGGCTTACATATCTCTGGATCGATACGAGGACGCCCTGGAGGATCTCGACAAATCGATCTCGCTGGGCAGGAAAAAGCCCAGGCTCTATGCTCTGCGGGCCAGTGTCGAAAGCAATCTGGAGAAGGATGATGCGGCGCTCCGGGATTACAGCCAGGCCATCGCCCTCGAGCCGGGCAATGCCGAATACTATGACAATCGTGGTGGTTTCTATGCGGCACGCGATGAGCTCGATCGAGCCATTTCCGATTATGACCGGGCAATCGAGTTGAGCAGCGATCCCTCGAGGAGCTATTTCAATCGAGCCGGAATTCTGCGCCGCAAAGGAGAGAAAATCAGAGCCCTGTCCGATCTCGACAAGGTCATCGAGGGCAAACCGAACAACTATAAAGCCGAGGCCTACGAGACGAAAATGAACATTCTGGTGGAGGACAAAAAAGATGCTGAGGCTCTGAAAGTCTGCGATGCCTGGATCGAGGATCGACCCGACGACTATGCCGCGAGGATAGGCCGTGCCGATATCTATGCTCGTCAGAATAAGAAGCAGGAGGAGCGACCCGATCTGGAAGAAGCGGTGAAACTCCTCGGCAAGAGAATCGAAGAGGATCATTATGCCTACTACCTGGCCGTCCGGGGCAATCTCTTCAGCCGGCTCGGTCAGGAGGAGAATGCAAAGAAAGACTGGCGCGATGCCCTGGCTATCTATCTGGACGATGAGAGCGGCGAGCCTTATTTCGGCTCGATGCAAGAGCTCTGTCGCAGGATAGGGGACAGCAAGCTCACTGCCAGTGTTCGGGAGAAGGAGATTGCCTACTGGAAGAAGAGAATCGAGGAAGAGCCCTCAGTCGCTGACAACCATGTCAGCCTGATTCGCTGCTTGATTGCTTCCGGGCACATCGGTGAAGCTATCGAGGCCGGCGATGCAGGTATCAGAGCCTGCCCGACAGCCGGAGAGCTCTATTTCCTTCGCAGTTGTGCCGAGCGCGATGGCGGCTCGAAAGAGGCTGCCAGGAAAGATCTGGCTAAGGCTCGAGAGCTCGGTTTTTCGGAGGAAGCGTCAATTGATTCCGATGGATAGGAAAGCGCTGACCACAGGTCTGCTCGGGATATTATTCGGTCTTGGCGGTGGAGTCGCCATGGCAGCCGGTGATGATGCGGTTTTCTACCGGAGACAGGCATCATACTTTTCCAGGCACAACCAGCTCGATAAGGCCATAGAAGCATACACGAAAGCTATAGAACTCGATCCGGGCGCCACCGTGGTGTACCTGGACAGGGCCGGAGCGGAGATGAGAAACGGCGATAGCACTGCTGCCTTAGCGGATCTGGATATCGTCGGCAAGTCCGAGAACAAGAATCTGGCCAGCATGGGTTTCTCATTGAAAGTGACACTGCTTACCTCCGGAGAGAATCTCAAAGAAGCGCTTTCTACCTGCGATACCTGGGTGAAGTCCTGTCCGGAGGAATTCGAGGCGAGGATCAGCCGCGCCGATTTGCTCGAAAAGATGGACCAGAAATCGAAAGCAGTGCCGGATCTGGAAGCCGCGGTAAAGCTGCTTGGAGAGTCACTGGAGAAGAGTCAGGATGCCAATCTCTTCTCTATGAGAGGAAAGCTCTATGAGCGCCTCGGTATGATCGAAAGCGCTCAAAAGGACTGGAGAGCGGCCCTGAAGCTCTATCTTTCACAAAGAGGGATCGTTCCGCTTCGAACCATGCGCGAGCTCAGCAAGAAAGTCGGAGACCCTGACCTGATTCAGGCCGTCAATGAACGAGCCCAATCTTTCGGTCTCTGACAGCTAACTATGTGAGGGCTGCAGCCAGTGGCGCCGGCGGTGCTACGTCGGCTCGCATGGCCTCTTCCACTTCTTCGGCGGTGATCGCCCAGACATAGAGACAGGTGTAGAAAGCCGAGCGGATATATATGGATAGTGCCGTGGAGACCAGGACCAGACCAGCCCATGCCAGACCGCCCATGAGGAAGAGCGGGGAGGCGAAGGAGTTCAGGGCCCAACCTGTTCCGAATCCGGCCACACCTATGCCATAAACGACACCGGTGAAGATCTTGCAGATCAGATCCACGCCTACTTCTCCGACACCGATGGTGAGCAGGTTGCCCTGGGCCATGCGGTCGGCTCTACGGAGGGCGCCCCAGAATGAGGTGCCTTCGATCACTATGGCAGGCAGGATCAGGTGTCCGGCCAGGGTCCAGAAGACTTCGATGATACCGGCGAGGAAATTAAAGCCGAAGCCGAAGACGCCGCCTGCGCCGCGCTTGTGGCGGAGCCAGCCGGCGATGCGCTTGGCTATCAGGGTGACTATACCGAGCATGATGATGGCGGGCAGGCTGGTGAATACAGCAGCGGCTGCGGTGGCGAACTTGCCCGAGCCTTTGCCTTCGGTGAGATGACTGTAGACGAGAGCCGTGGTGACGCCTTCGAAGAAGCGGTTGGTGAGCCACCAGACACAGAGGATGCCGGTGACGGCCATGGCTGTGTCAGGATTGACCGAGCCGGTCATGGCGCCGAGACCGCTGGGGTCCATGGGACCGTTGAGACCGAGCATGCCGACCCCGTCAGCGAGACCCTGACCGCCCGATTGCAGGAGCTTGTCGGTCTGGGACATGTACTGAGCGGCTGTTTTGGATGCCCCGCCAAGCTGAGTCTTGGCTTGCAGATAAAGAAGGATGACAAAGAAGATGTTGCTCAAAACCGTGAGGATGCTAGGCAGGAGCAGTCTTTTGTCATGCCAGCCCATTCTCACGCTTGCCCAGATTAAGCGGAAACCTCGTCCAATCGAATCGAACATCTCGTTAAGTCCTGTCGTTTGTTAGTAAATAGGCGGCTGGTCGGGAATGCCTGAATTCAGGCTTTTACAGGCTACCGCGAATATTGTAGTGAGTTGCCAAGGGAAAGTAAAGCGCATTTAATCTTTAAAGCATATAGATCTATCGCCTATATGCCCGGCTTCAGGCGCGTTGAGCTTCCAGATCCTCGGTGTCGTACATCGAATCGAAGAGGTCGAGATACTTCTCGGTAATTACCTTCCTTTTCACTTTCATGGTGGGGGTCAGCTCGTTTTCCTCGATGCTGAGCTCCCGGCTCAGGATGAGAAAACGCTTGATCCTCTGAAAGTTCGGCAGGTTCTTGTTCCGGGCTTCCACCAGACGCTCGATCTCTCGACGCACTCTGGCGTTCTGGGTGAGCTCCGCGGTCTGGGCATAGCTGATGTTGTGCTTGCGGGCATAGTCCACCAGGGCATCCGGATTGAGGGTGAAAAGTGCGGTTATATACTTTCGCCGGTCTCCGTAAGCGACCACATGAGCGACCATCGGATCGCCTTTGAAGAGGTTTTCGATCATCTGAGGCGCTATATGCTTGCCCCCGGCGGTGATGATGATGTCTTTCTTCCGGTCGGTGATAGTGATATAGCCGCCTTCGTCTATCCTGGCTATATCGCCGGTTTTGAACCAGCCATCGGAAAATGCCTGGGAGGTGGCTTCCTCGTTCTCGAAATAGCCGGCGAACACCGATGGACCCCTGACCAGGAGCTCTCCGTCCTCAGCCAGTTTTACCTCGATCCCGGGAATAGGCTTGCCCA
>JAGQHH010000538.1 GCA_020431945.1 Cyanobacteria bacterium HKST-UBA02
TCCAGGTCCCGCATCTCGCCCACCAGTATCACGTCGGGATCCTCGCGGAGGGCTGATTTCAGTGCGTTCTTGAAGCTTTTCGTGTCGCTTCCCAGCTCTCTCTGGCTGATTACAGACTTCTTGTCATGATGGAGATACTCGATGGGGTCCTCAATGGTGAGGATGTGAAGGGCCCGGCTTTCGTTTATATGGTCGATCATGGAGGCCAGGGTGGTGGATTTGCCCGAGCCTGTGGGTCCGCTCACCAGAATCAGCCCCCGGGGGCGATCGGTGAGATCCCTGACGATCTGGGGAAGACCGAGCTCCTCGATGGAGGGCATATGGGAGCTAACCACCCGGAAGGCTGCCGAGAAGGCTCCCCGGTCGCGGTAGACGTTAGCCCGGAAACGTCCGAGCCCTTCCACCCCGAAACTGAAATCGAGCTCGTAGTTGCTTTCGAGATGCTCTTTTTGATCCTCGTTGATGATCGAGAAGATGATCTGCTCCACGTCCCGGTCGCTGAGGGGCGACAGGGAGGTCTTCATGAGTGCGCCGGATACCCTGATGATGGGCGGCTGTCCGGGCTTGAGGTGCAGGTCGGAAGCGGCCCGGTCCAGCACCAGCTGCATGAGCTCTTGCAATTCCAGGTCCATATCGCTACTGCCCTCCTATTTTCGCTTGCGTTTGCCTGATTTCTTGTTTTTCCCGGAACTCGAATCGGTTTCCCTTTCGGCTTCCTGTCTGGGGGCTCGATCGTTCTTGTCGGTCAGGCAGTAGGGGCATTCATGCCAGTCTCCCTGCACTTCCGCTCCGCAACCGTGACAGCAGGCCTGGGAGTCGGACTCTTCTCTGGTCAGTCCGCATTTCGGGCAACTGGCCCAGCTCTCCTGCTGGAGCGTGCCGCAACGACGGCAGGAAACCTTGAGCTCATGCTGGCAGAACGGGCATTTGATGAAGTCGTCGCTTATCGGATTGCGGCAGCGGCTGCAGAGCTTGTCTTCCCCGGAGACGTCGGCGAGGGTGACCCGCACCACCTCGTCGGCGGTGGTGAGCCCCTGACCCACCAGACGGAGACTGTAGTCTTTCAGGGGGATCATGCCCGATTGCTTGGCGGCCAGGCGGATCATGGCGGTGGGGGCGCCTTTTGATACCAGCTCCCTGATCTCGTCGTTCATCTTCATGATCTCGAAAACACCGATCCGGTTCTTATAACCGGTCCCGTTGCAGTTGTCGCATCCTTTGCCACGCTTGAAGATCGGCTTGCCGTCCCGGCCCAGTTTGAGCTTGTAGTATTCGACTATCGAGTCTGCCGGTCTCTCCTGGCTCTTGTCCATGAGACCGAGATAGACCAGGGTGCTCTGATCCGGCGTATAGTCCTCGGAACATTCCGGGCAAATGCGCCGCACCAGTCTCTGGGCCACGACTCCGATGGTGGCTGAGGCTACCAGATAAGGGTCCACATCCATCTCGGCGAGCCTGGTTATGGCGCCGGGCGCGTCGTTGGTGTGCAGGGTGGTGAAGACCAGGTGTCCGGTGAGAGCTGCCTCCACGGCGATTTTTGCGGTTTCTCTGTCCCGGGTCTCTCCTACCAGGATGAT
>JAGQHH010000539.1 GCA_020431945.1 Cyanobacteria bacterium HKST-UBA02
TTCAGTGCTCGGCTTGCGAGATGGCATGCCCGGTGAAAGCAATCGAATGTATTCTCGGGCGGTACTGTATCGACCACGATCTCTGCAAAGACTGCGGCAAGTGCATTAGAGACTGCCCCACCGGGGCGGTGGACTGCTTTATCGAGGTGAAAAGGATCTACGACCAGGAAGAGCAATCCACCTGGACTGTTTTACCTTCCGAATAAACGTTTGAACATACCGGTCTCCCCCCGGCGAAATTGCCAGGGCGGGGTCGGATCCGGATCCGACCAGAGACCCAGGTGACGGGATCGGGCCAGGAGCTCCCGGGTGGCGATCTGAAACTCTTCCGGCGCATACTGGCGCGACCACCAGGCAAGACCATTGCTGACCAGGAGATAGTTGAGGATGTCGCCGTTGTTCAACTGGACATAGCCAACTGTCCGCCCGTAACGATCGCGGTCTACAGAGGTGACCTGGACTTTCCGATTGAGAACGATGGAGGCGGTGAATTCGGTGGCCTCTTTGCCGAAGGGCTGGAGCTTTTCCGGACAGTCTATACCGAAGAGTCTCACCCGGAGCCGGGAGTCACCGCACTTGATAGTGATGGTATCACCATCTGCGATACTAACCACTTTTCCCTTGAGGACGAGATTGGTATCCGCAGGAACAGCGAATTGAAAGAAGCCGTAGAGAAACGCGATCAGTGTGATCGTGTATTTGGTGAGCCTTTTCATGTTGCCAAGCTCCTTTCTGGCAAGACTCTAATCGATCAAGCCCTGCTTGGCAAGCGGATCTCCGTTATCAGCCTCATTCAGAAGCGCTGTACCACGGTGGTGACATAGGGACCGAACTTATGCGCATCCGGCTCGCTGAGCCGGGTGAGAGCTTCCGGGCTGTCCTTCAAATGAGCATCGAGAAAAGGAAGAGTAAGGGACATGACATAGTTGATCCGCTCTTTCCTGCCTGCGCTCTCGAAGGCTCCCTTGCCGATTCCCAGGACCGAGAGCAAGTTGTCGCCGGGCATCTCGGCACCGTCCACCGGGCTTACCCTGATCCCCTGCTCTTCCCGGGCTGTGTTCTGGCGGGCACGTCTTTTCCCGAAGCGGGGAAGCTGAACAGGTGAAAGCGATAGATTGGAGCCCCGGAGCGCTTTGCGCATCTGCGAGAAAGAAGGGCGGGGAATGACTGCTCGGTTGAGATCCACTGATACAAGTAGACCTTCCTTATCCTGGCGGGAAGCCAGGGCATTACTTATTTTTTGCCGGTTCTTCTCGGCACCGCTATTCTCGGCTGCAATGTCGAGAACCATCATGGGCTTGTCGATTTTGGCGAAATCGAAGGAGCGATGCTCCGGCGAGCGGGCGGGCCTGCCAGTGATTGAGATTACTGCTTTCAGCCTCTCGTCCCGGCATTGCGAGGCCAGGGTCTCGGCGCTTCTTGCTCCATCGAGATGACCGACCAGGGCGACTCTCTGGGTATCGGTCTTCTGTCTGAGACCAGGCAGCCCATCAGCAAGAAGATCGAGGGAAGCAAGAACAGTGTCGAGATCGGAGGATCGTCTCTCCAGCTCTTTCGAGCTGACTTTATGAAGACTGGCGATTTTGAACACCGAGACCTTTTGTCCGGGTCTGATCTGGGTGGCAAGAGCATCGTCGTGGGTCGGCAGGATGCAGACATAGCCGTGGCTCGCCCAGAAAGCTGCCAGAGGACGGTAGTCTCTGCCTGAGGCTACGGCAGCATGGGAAACGATCACCACCGGATAAGACCTGCCTTCCTGTAGTTCTCTGGGATAACAGATCTCCAGGTCGATTTTCTTTTTCTTCCCGCTATCCGAGAGCGAAAGCCCGTCGGCCACCTCCACGGTAAGGGGACCGGCGTCCGCTTCTTCAACGGTCACGACCCTGGTCTCCACCGAGCCGGAAAGGAGCGTCTCGGCTCCCGCCGCCAGAGGCGTGAAAGTGAGAACGATCAGGATAAGCATTTGCAGCATGTACATCATATAAAAGGAATAACCGGCATCGCGAGAAAAGTTGCGATCGGGTAAGGGGGCATGCGTCGC
>JAGQHH010000540.1 GCA_020431945.1 Cyanobacteria bacterium HKST-UBA02
GCATCAACTATCTGGAGAAGATCCAGTTACCTACATTGCCGTCATTGTTCGGAGCTCTTCTTGCCGGAGTCGACTATGTTCTCATGGGAGCTGGCATACCAAGAGCAATTCCTGGAATTCTCGAGAGCCTCGTATCCTGGCAGGAAGCCCGCATGAGAATCACCGTCACCGGTGCAACAGCGGAGGACGACTTTTTCGTGTCCTTCGATCCAAAATGCTTTTTCCGCTCGCCCAATCTCCAGTCGAGCAGGCTTCCTCTGAAAGCTCCCAGGTTCCTTGCCGTGATCTCGTCTGTTGCACTGGCAAAGACACTGGCAAGAAAGAGTACCGGTACCGGAGGCGTTCATGGCTTCGTAATCGAGCACCATTCGGCCGGAGGTCACAATGCACCGCCCAGAGGTCCCTTGAAGCTAAATGACCGGGGGCAGCCGATCTATTCCGAAAAGGATCATGTTAACCTGACCGAGATTAGGGCCATTGGTCTTCCATTCTGGCTGGCCGGCTCCTATGGAAGTCCTGACATGCTTGCTTCAGCGCTTGCTGAGGGAGCCAGGGGCATACAGGTCGGGACTCCTTTCGCATTCTGCCGGGAATCGGGCTTTGAGGAATCAATCAAGAGAAAAGTGATCGATATGGTCAGATTCGACAAAGTTGAAGTAAACACCGATTGTCGCGCATCCAGCAGCGGCTTTCCGTTCAAGATCTTGGAGCTGGATGATTCGCTGTCCGGAGAGGAAGAATACAGCAACCGACGCCGAATCTGCGATCTCGGCTACCTTCGTGAAGCGTATAAGCGCGATGACTGCTCTGTAGGATTTCGTTGTCCCGGCGAGCCGGAACCTCTGTACCAGATAAAGAACGGAGAAGCCGACAACACATCGGGAAGGAAGTGTCTCTGCAACGCACTCCTTGCCAGTGTCGGTCTGCCTCAGGTCCAGGTATTCGGCGAGAGCCAGTACATCGAGATGCCCCTGGTCACTGCTGGTGAATCGATACGTGAGATCGCTCGCTTCATCGAACCTGGTAAAAGCGATTACTCCGCAAGGGCAGTGGTCGACGTGATCTTGAGCTCAGACAGACACGAGATGTCTTCCGATGATTAGTCTCTGGATCTGGCTGGTGCCTTCGTAGATCTGAAAGATCTTTGCGTCGCGCATCAATTTTTCTACAGGATACTCGCTGGAGTAGCCATAACCGCCGAAAACCTGAACAGCGTCAGTGGCGACCCGCATTGCCATGTCTGCGGCGAAAGCCTTTGCAATTGCAGCTTCTCTGGTGTTCTTTAGATTCTGATCTTTCAGCCAGGCAGCGTGCCAACACAGCAGTCTAGCTGCGGCAATATCCTTGTCCATATCGGCAAGAATGAAATTTATTGCCTGATGGTTGGCAATCGGGAGGCCGAACGTGTGCCTCTGCATCGCGTAACGAACAGCGCACTCCATCGCGGATCGTGCCAGACCGACTGAGGCAGATGCGACGAGTGGCCTTGTATGATCGAAAGCATGCATTGAGATCTTGAATCCCGCCCCCTCCTGGCCAAGCAGATTCGCTGCGGGCACCACGACATCCTCGAATGAGATACCTCTGGTGTCACTGGCCCTCTGTCCCATGTTCTGCTCTTTCTTTCCGACGGTGATTCCAGGTGTATCCCTTTCCACAATGAACGCAGTCAGGCTCTTGTGCCCGCCGGAATCGTCGGTTCTAGCCAGCACGTAATACCAGCCGGCAACGCCGGCATTGGTAATCCACATCTTCTCGCCGTTTATGACATAAGAGTCGCCTGTCCTCCTCGCGAACGTCTTGATTCCAGACACGTCCGAGCCGGCTACCGGCTCGGTCACGCAATAGGCGGCGAAAAGAAGCTCTTCGGTCATGGGCGACAGATAGCGCTTTTTCTGGTCGTCATTGCCGGCAAGCACCACTGGAGCTATCGCCAGCCCATTGGCTTCCATTGCCGTTCCGATCCCTGTACAACCGGACGCCACCTCTTCGGCAATCAAGCAGGCGTCCATACATCCCAGCCCCGGACCACCGAAGCTTTCCGGAATCTGGACATTCATCAAACCGAGCTCCCAGGCCTTTCTGCACACCTCTCGTGGGAACTCTCCTGTTCGATCATGGTATGCCGATACGGGTGCAACCTCATTCTCGGCAAACTCGCGTGCCAGATTCTGGATCTGTCTTTGCTCATCAGTCAAGCTAAAATCTACCATCTTCGTTCTCCTCAATCGCTCAGCCGCAAACAATAATCAAGCAAGGCCAGGAAGGACCCGCCACTTTACCTTCTGGCAGTACTCCCGGTAATGGGTCTCCAGCGATAGGTGCCTCTCTTCCGTAATTGCTCTTCCCCAGTATGTAAGGCTAATCAGCAACAGTACCAGGACAACAACAGGATCAACCGACCTATCGAGATAGACAACCGCAATCAACGCCAGCCACCAGGCAAGGTTCTTGCTGGCATAAGCGGGGTGCCTGACGATCCGGTAAGGTCCGGAACAGATAATCCCCCGGTTTGTAAGGTTCGAGAATCGCAGACCGAATGCCAGGGTAGACCAGCTATAAATGAACAGGAGTACCATCACTCCGGTCGAGAAAGCGATGGCCGCCACAAGATCTCGTTTAAACATGGACTCGGGACAAACCATGGCTACACGGGTCAGGGCGAGACTTTCGAAGAACACGTTGAACGGAGGATAGCAGATCAAGGCGACCAGCCAGCCGGTGACCGTGGGCTCGACGGAAACGAAGTGCGTATCGAGGAACCGGCAGGACGTGAGATAACCCAGCATCGCCACGGTCACATCAAGAATGAAGAGCAGGTCCGAAGTGCTGGCAAAACCCGAGCTAAGGACCTCAGACAGGACCGGCATGCCCTGTTGAAGGCTCGAGAAGGTTGTGATTGCGGAAGCGGCATCAAGCTCCCACTTCTTCCACCAGTGAATGCAGCTAATCACCATCACCGGCACGAAGAAGGACTTGATTACGATACCTCTAAGCAGATTACTGATCCGCCCTTTTTCTTCCAGGCTAAAAAAGGATGGATCCCGATCCTTCTTTCTTCCCAGGACAAGAAATCGCCAGCGAAACCAGCTCCCCAATAGCAAGAGTTCGTCCTGCTGGCAGATTGCATGCCTCTCGACCATGATGAAATAGAGAGGAGCAAGCAGCAAAATCAAAGGCAGGGCCAGATAGAAAAAAAGAAGGATAGCCGAGAACGTCAGGGAAAGAAGGAAGAAGATAGTCCAGGCGATAGTCAGGCAGAGGATAAGTGCCAGGCAGCGATCCACTACGGACGCAATGCTTACCTTCCTTCTCAGAGAGAAGTCGAAATTCCTCCTGTAGACGCGCTTAACGAAAACCTCGTAGCCGAACATGGTCGAAAAGACAATGAGTGCTATGAAGACTTTCCGCAAGGACCAGATTGACCCATCGGGCTCTCCGAATACCACTGGCACCGCAACCAGCAGTACAGCCAGGCTGACTATCGTGAAGAGGGCTATATAGCCGGTAGTGGCTGATTGCGTTTCGCCCAGAGACCTGGCCGGGTCACGCTTGAATCCATCCTTGGCTTGTTCCAGAGTCATGGATTCTGGAACTCTGCTCCTTTGCGCAGATAATACCACCAGTTAAGCAATACGCAGACCAGGTAGAACACGGCGAATCCGTAGAGCGCATATTCCGGGGTCGTAGCCTTGATCTGCTCCCCCAGAACCTGAGGTATGATGAACGCGCCATAGGCTGCAACGGCCGAGGTCCAGCCGAGCACAGGACCGGCCTGCTCCTTATTGAAGACCATAGCGATTGTTCTGAAAGTCGAGCCATTACCGATTCCCGTTGCAGTAAACAGCACAAGGAACAACAGGAAGAAGGGCACGAAATACTGCTCGGGTGTGGCGCTCGCGTAGGCGAGCTGCAGGTAGTATGCCGCCGCCAGAGTGCTTGCCACCATTACCAGTGATACTATCTGAGTCACTTTCGCGCCACCCAGCTTGTCGGCTATCATGCCGCCAATTGGGCGGACCAGAGCACCAAGGCAGGGCCCTATCCAGGCATACATGAGGGCGCTGGGACCGTTGGCATTGACGGCATCGTGAGCCATCACTCCCTGAGCGTTGACCACATGGGTGAAACCGAAGATCACCTTGATAGCAAGAGGAAACGCAGCCGCAAAGCCGATAAATGAGCCGAAAGTCATGGTATAGATAACCGTCATCACCCAAGTATGCTGATTCTCGAAGATCTTGTACTGGCGCTTGAGATTCTTGCTGATCTCGCCGGGAATGAGCCTGAGAGCATAGACCGTTGCGGCAATGATGCCGGGCAGAACCAGCCATTTGCTTACGTCCAGCCCGGAGCCGTTGGCCGAGGCGGGAAGAATCAGCCAGAGACCGACCGCAGCGGTGACAAGACCGAGGAGAAGCATCCCGCCTATTTTCAGGAAACAACTGATAGGGCCGCCGATATCCGGGGAGACGTGCTCGTCTCTGATGTTGTTCATGAACAGCCATGACGATATCACCAGCGGAATCAAGACTATCACCCAGACATAGCCTGCATTCTGAATAAACGTCTCCGTGCCCGGGGGTATCTTTCCAAGCAAGCTCCCGCTGGAGCTTTCCAGGATCATTCCCTTCTCGCCGAAAATTCCGAGTGTCATCACCAGAGGTACCACTACCTGCATGGTGGTCACCCCGAGGTTGCCCAGGCCAGCATTGAGACCAAGAGAGAGACCCTGCACTCTCTTCGGGAAAAAGAAGCTGATATTGGACATCGACGACGCGAAGTTTCCGCCCCCTATACCCGAAAGAAGAGCCAGAATCTGAAAAATCCAGAGGGGCGTGGTTCTGTCCTGGAGAGCAATTCCTGTTCCGAGGGCCGGCGCGATCAGTAACAGGGTCGTGAAAAAGATCGTGTTGCGTCCGCCGGCAATACGAATGAAAAAAGTGCTCGGAATTCTGAGAGTCGCCCCGGAAAGACCGGCAACTGCAGCCAGAGTGAAAAGCTCATCCTGCTTGTAGGGAAATCCCAGAGAAAGCATCTGCACCGTGATTACGCCCCAGTACATCCAGACAGCGAAGGCGGTGAGAAGGCAGGGTATCGACACATAAAGATTGCGAAATCCTATGGATTTTCCCTCGGAGTTCCACTGCTCTTCATCCTCGGGGCTCCATCCTCGAAGATCGCCTTTCTCGATGGACAACTTCGATCTGTCCGGCGAAGTAGAAGTATCTGTGCTCATCGACTCTATCCCCCTCGTGCCTGCTCAAAGTTATGTAGCAAGGAGAATTCGCGCCACCCGAGCCCTGATTTCAGTGACTCCGTGCTCGACTTCCAGATCCTCTAGCATGTCAGCTATGGTCATCATAAGCGAAGGAAGATCACGGGCTCCCCTGTACCTATAATCTTCAATCGTCTTGTTGCAGATTGATGCTGCCGTTGAGAAATCGTTGCTCTCACAGTAGAGCAAAGCGATATCAAGAAGCTCGTCTATGGACTTACGATTACTCGACTCCGTTTTCTGATGGATGCATGATACCGATGCGAGGCGACAATAGAGCCTTCCGTGCTTTCTCTTTCCCTGAGCGCAGAGAGACGCTCCCAGACCTTTGAAGAAGGCGGTAACCACCGGATTCGAAGGATCGATGTCGAGTTCGGTCGCCATTACCAGTCCCTCGTTGAAAACAGACTGTGCTTCACCATACTTTCGAAGGAGGTACTTGGTTGTAGCAAGAATGCTGAGAACCATTGCCCGCCTCCGCGATTTGTTTCCGTAGAGCGCCTCGAGGAAAAGAACCAGAATCTCTCCCCATATCTCTGCCGCGTCATACCTGGCAATCGAAAAGTTGAGTACAAGAAGGCGAACAAGAGCCGTTTCGAGCGCCGAACTCCGGCTCCCCAGACTCATGCATGCTTCGGAAACAGTCTCGGGCCGCCGCCTTATCTGCTCCTTGCCTGGAAGCAACTCCCGGACGATCATCTCGTCGGTATGAATACTGAGCTGAAAATCGCAGGATAAGAGATAGTTCAGAGACAGCTCTGCAAGACAGCTCAGCCGAGTATCAGTGTCCGGCTCCGAATCGAGTGCCCTTAGATAGAGAGAGCGGGCCTTTTCGAATCGATCCCTGGCACGACTGGAGTTCGCCTTGCTGATCCTGCTCCCGGTCTGGGTCAAGGTCGCGTTTTCCGTATCAATTTTTGGATTATACACAGCACGCTCCCAGAGAGGTTCAGCCTGTAGCATTTTCAGGCCGGGACCCTGAAAAGGCATCACTCCGGGGACGGAACTGATCAGTCACAAGGTGGTTTCTCTTGCGTAACTAATCAATATTCGATCCGGAATTCATGGTCTATACTGGTCCATCATGAACAGGCTCATCGACCGTTTCGGACGCCAGCACAGCTATTTGAGAATCTCGGTAACAGACAGGTGCAACCTTCGTTGCTTCTATTGTATGCCAGGAGATGGAGTAGCCTGGAGACACCGCTCGAGTCTCCTGACGTTCGAGGAGCTAGAGCGGATCTCTTCCATCTTTGTAAGTATGGGCATTCGAAAAATTCGCCTTACCGGCGGTGAACCTCTCATAAGAAACAATCTTGACATCCTGGTCGGTAAACTCCTCAGCATAGACGACCTAGAAGTGGTTGCTATGACAACAAATGGAACACTTCTTGAGGATCACGCTCCCAGGCTCAAGCAGGCCGGTCTGACTCACTTGAATGTCAGCCTCGACAGCCTGAGGTCTGATCGATATCTCCGAATTACAGGAAGGGACGAACATCAACGTGTTCTCTCCGGTATGAAGGAGGCTCTCAGACTGGGTTTTCCGAGTCTCAAGATCAATGTTGTCGTAATCGCCGGTGTCAATGACGATGAGATTCTCGATTTCGTCGCCCTTGCCTGTGACTGGGGAGTGAACGTGCGTTTTATCGAATTCATGCCTTTTAGAAATAACGAGTGGAAGATTGACAGGGTCGTCTCCTATCATCAGATGATTGAGCAAATAAGCAGACGCTATACCCTGGTGCCTCTCGCCGCCGCGCCATCCTCCGTGGCAAGAGACTTCGGCATTCTTGGCGCGGCTGGCTCCGTCAGCTTCATAACATCGATGTCCGATAGCTTCTGCGAATCCTGCAACCGCCTGCGCCTAACAGCAGAGGGAGCAATCAAAGCTTGCCTCTTTCATCCCGAGGAGATAAGCATTCGGGACCGGATCCGCGAAGGCGCTACCGACACCGATATAGAAGAGATGATACTGTCCGCTCTTGCACAAAAACCGGAGGCGCATCCCCCAGCCCAAGACATCGCATCGAGGATCAACCGATCGATGATTGAGATAGGAGGTTAGTATTAAAGGTATTCTTTATGCCTGACCCCCACCTTACCGCGAAGCAATTGTCAAGCATGCCGCTATTCTTGATGAATTCCTTTGAAGTGGAGGGAACTTCATGCAATTCCCCGACAAGATTAGC
>JAGQHH010000541.1 GCA_020431945.1 Cyanobacteria bacterium HKST-UBA02
TCATCCTTCAGGCAGTGTAGACCCGCTCCGTGATGCCCGAACCCTCGAGGTGGAGCTGATCATCGCCGATCTTGCCGTGGTGGAGAAGCGCCTGGGCAAGCTCGATCAGGAAATCCAGAGGAAAAAGGGAGCCGAGAAGACCCAGCTCGAGTTCGAGAAAGAGATTCTCAACAGGCTCAACGATCATCTCGGGGAAGAGAAGCCTCTGCGTACCGTAGAGCTCAATGATGACGAGAAGAAAGCGATCCGGGGCTACACTTTTCTATCTGCCAAGCCTCTGATGATCGTGGCCAATATCGCCGAGTCTAAAATCGGCAGCGAAGACAAAGAGCTGGCGGAGCTGTCCGCTTGGGCCTCAGAGAACAAAATGCCCTTTATCGCTTTTTGCGGCAAGGTCGAGATGGAGATAGCCCAGCTCGAAGAATCCGAGCGGACCGAGTTCATGGAAGCCCTGGGGATCACCGAGTCGAGCCGGGAGAAGCTCATCCGGGCTACTTACCAGCTTCTGGATCTGATGGCCTTTTTCACCGTCGGAGAAGACGAGGTGAAAGCCTGGACTATCGCCAAGAACACCGACGCCCAGGAAGCCGCCGGCAAGATCCATACTGATATCGCCCGCGGTTTCATACGCGCGGAAGTGGTTGCTTACGATCACCTGCAGGAGCATGGCAGCTGGAACGCCGCCAGGGACAAGGGTCTCGTCCGCCTCGAGGGCAAAGAGTACAAAGTCCAGGACGGCGATTGCATCAACTTCCGATTCGCTGTCTGACTCTTCTCAGCGTTTCTTCTGTTGCAAGAGCTGGTATACCTTGGCGGCCTCGCGGTCGAATTTGCCCGCCTCGTCTGCCCGGCCATTCTCTTTGAGAACCGCTGAGAACCAGAGATTGGCGAAATAATACTCTTCGGTATTATCCGCAGCCACGCCCTTTTTGGCCTCGAATTCTTTCTTCCGGTCTCTCATATAATTGCCGGGGTCGGCCAGGATATTGCTGACCGGCAGCGGGAAAAAGCCGAAAGCCCAGCGGCTCATTCTGCCCTTGGACTTGGGAGTCTTCATGGGTCCGGTGTGAGCTGTCCTGGGGGTCTCTTCGGTCTCTTCCTCGCCGTCTTTTACAGGCTTGGAGTTCTTGGCGCTCTCATAAGACTCTTTCTGCTTATTGATATTCTCAGCCAGGCTTTCGATTGATTTCTTGAGAGTGGCTTCGTCCCCCTCGCCTACTTGAGCCTCCAGACGCGTGAAAGCCGCGATGAAGGGGGCCACGCCCACACCCATCTTCTCGAGCTCCTGGATGGAGCCGAGGAGCTCGGCACGTTGCTTCTTGAGCGCCCCGTCGGCTACTTCCAGGCTGTCGGCGGTGACTTTCGCCTGACGCTTGACTATCGGCATGGAAGCGAGGGCGGCCAGGACGCTATTGTTGAAAGCCTCGATCTGGGATCTCGGCACAATCAGCTCCTGGTACTGTCCGGGATTGCTGGTGCTGAAGAAGTTGACTTTCACCTTCTTGATATTGGGGTCTCCGGACAGCTTGGCGATGGCGGTGTCGGCAATACGCAGAGCTTCGTATTTGAGCTCTCTGACCGGGGCGTTTCCCGGCATCTTGGTGGAAACGATCACCTCGTCGCCCTGGAAGGATAGATCCACCGCCTGTCTCTTGCTGGCGGCGTTGAGCATGAGCTGGTTCTCGATGGCGGTCCTGGGATCGCTGACGTCCCCCACACGCATGGAAAGCGAATTGAGCAGCTCATCTTGAGAAACCTGCCCGGAGCCGAAGGCTGCCACGTCGCCTTTGGTTATATTGATTGATTTATGAGCTTTTGGATTGGCGGTGTCGTAGAAGAAAACCGAGACACCGGAAAAATTGCTGTCAGGCAAGTCGAATACAGCTTTTCCGATGAGCACTGCTTCGATCTTCAAGTCTTTCTCGTTGGCGCGGGAATCGCGAAATGTGGAGACGAGCACTCTGTCGTTCGCGACTCTGATTTTTAGCTGGGTGCCGCTGGGGAAAATCTTGGCTTCCTGAATCGCCTTTGTAATGTCAGCCTGACTGGCGGCCTCACAGGACAGTGGGATGGCCAGGGGCACCGAGAAGGCAACGGTCATGGCGGTGGTCAGTCCGATAAAATTGATTGCTTTTCGCCTGAACAAAGCTCGATCCTCCATTAGGGACTTTGAGAATGTACCCGATCTTGGATCTTATCCTGTTTTTATTCTCAGATCTCGTTCAGGCTTTTTCCCAGGACGATTTTCCACCACCGCCGTCCATGACATTGATGCCCAGGTCTACCAGGCGATCGCGGATGAGGTCGGAGGTTTTGAAGTCTTTGTTAGCCCTGGCGCTCTGGCGAATATCCAGGACCAGGTCCAGGACCCCCTCGCCGGTTCTGGTGTCCAGGGTCTTTCTGGTGTCGTCGAAGGTCAGGCCCAGGACGTTCCCGTACAAACGCAGCACCCGGGCGTATCCTGATTTCGTCGAAGCATCTTCGGTCTGGGAGATGCGGTCAGCGAGACCGAAGAGATGCGAGATCGCCTGGGCTGTATTGAGGTCGTTGTCCATGGACTCCTTGAAGTCGGCGGCGAACTTTCCAGTGACCTCGTCTTCGACTGGCAAGAGCGAGTCCGTACTTCCGTTAATATCGGTATTGTCGTGGCTGACCGCCTTGAGCAGGCGGGACATGGCGTTGTGAGCGGCATCCAGGCTCTCTGGCGTAAAGTCGATGGGGTGGCGGTAGTGGGTCTGGAGAACGAAGAGGCGGATAGTGTCGCCGGTATAAGTCTCCAGGAGCGAGTCGATGGTGGAGAAGTTGCCCAGGGACTTGGACATCTTCTCCGAGCTGACATTGACGAAGCTGTTGTGCAGCCAGTAGCGAGCCAGGGGCTTGCCATGCAGGCAGCGTGACTGGGCGATCTCGTTCTCGTGATGAGGAAAGACCAGGTCCTCACCGCCGCTGTGAATATCGATGGTCTCACCCAGAACATGCTTGATCATGGTTGAGCATTCCAGATGCCAGCCCGGCCGGCCCCGGCCCCAGGGGCTAGACCAGCCGATCTCGCCTTCCGCGGCTCCTTTCCAGAGTGCGAAGTCCACCGGGCTCTTCTTGCGTGCCGAGAGGTCTTCCTGGGAGCGCACCTGTTCCCGGGCACCGGAGATCAGGTCTTCCAGGGTCTTTTTGCCGAGCTCTCCATATTCTTTGAAAGAAGGAACGTCGAAATAAACATCTCCTTCGCTTGCATAAGCGTGACCGGCATCGATGAGACCCTGGATAAATGCGATCATGGGTTCGATGAACTCGGTGCAACGGGGCTCGTAGTCCGGGGGCTCATTGTTGAGCCTGTGCATGTCGTGCCAGAAAGTATAGGTGAATTGTCTTGCCACCTTCTCTGGTGTCACGCCCAGCTCTTTTGCCTTTTCGATAATCTTGTCGTCGACATCGGTAATGTTGCGCACGTATGTGACGTCATATCCCGAGAAGCGCAGATAACGCTGGGCCACGTCCCAGACTATGGTCATGCGGGCATGACCGAGATGACTGAGATCGTAGACTGTCGGCCCGCAAGCGTACATGAGGACGCGATTGCCAGATATGGGCGTGAAAGTCTCTTTTTGAGAGTTGAGAGTATTGAATACTTGAAGAACCATGATCGTTTCAGACGGCGCTGCAGGGCTCGAGGGCGGCTTCTATTCTGGCGCGTACGCGCCGGGCCTGGAGGATGCAGATGACCGCTCCCAGGTCGGGACCCTGGGTCTTGCCTGAAAGGGCCACGCGAACCGGCCAGTAGAGCTTCTGTCCTTTGAGGCCGAGATCTTTGCCGATACCGTCCACGACTTTCTTGGCGCCGGGAGGATCGTTGAATGGAATGTCTCCCAGGCGATCGAGAAGAGCTTTCAGAACCTTGTGCGGCTCATCGCCATGCAGTACTGATTGGCGCAGATCCTCCGGAATCTCGATCGAGTCGCCGAAGAAGCAGGAGGCGGATTCTTTGATCTCGGAAAGGCGCGTGAGGCTCTCGCGTACCGTGGCCACCATGAGCTCGAGGGTCTCTTCGCTGTGCTCGCTGAGGTCGTAATCGGCCAGGAAGGGGCGGGCTCGCTCTGTCACCGTATCCAGTGGCAGGTTGCGAATATAATGCGCGTTGAACCAGTTGAGCTTATCTATGTCGAACACTGCCGGGCTCTTGCTCACCCGTTTGAGGTCGAACATCTGGCAGGCTTCTTCCAGCGTGAAAATTTCGCGACTATCAGGAGGGGTGAAGCTCATCTGGATCAGATAATTGACCATGGCTTCAGGCATATAGCCGTTTTTCCGGTAGGAGTCGATGTGGACTTGCTCCCCGTGCTGGCGCTTGGAGAGCTTCTTGTGCTCGGTGTCGAACATCAGGGCCGTATGCGCGTATTTCGGCGGCTTCTCACCCAGGGCTTCATAGATGAGCAGTTGCTTGGCCGTGTTGTGGATATGGTCTTCGCCTCTGATCACCAGCGACATTTTCATATCGACGTCGTCGATAACCACGGCGAAATTGTATGTGGCGACGCCGTTCGATTTGACGATCACCATGTCACCCCCGAGATCCACGGAGTTGACGGTGATTTTGCCTTTGATGCCGTCTTCCCAGGTGATGTCCTGGGGCTCTTCGATGCGAAAACGAATGGAAGGAACCAGTCCTTCTTTCTCGAAGTGCTCCCGGGCTTCGTGGCTGAGATTGCGGCCCCGGTTGTCGTAACGGATCGATTTGCCCTGGGCTCGCTGCTCTTCTTTCAGGGCGGCAAGCTCTTCCGGCGTGGCATAGCAGAGATAAGCGTAGCCGGAGGCCAGGAGCTTGTTTGCCATGGTTTCGTAATGGTCGATTTTTTCGGTCTGGCGGTAAGGCTCGTAGGGACCGCCGATATCCGGACCTTCGTCCCAGGTGAGACCGAGCCAGCGCAGGCCGTTGATGATGTCTTCGGTGTACTTCTCGTCGGAGCGCTCGTTGTCGGTGTCTTCCAGGCGGAAAATGAACTTGCCGCCGTGACGCCTGGCGTAGAGATAGTTGTAGAGAGCCGTCCTGGCGGTGCCCAGGTGAAGGTTGCCGGTCGGTGACGGCGCTATCCTGACTCTTGTGTCTCTGAGGTCTGACATGGGATCAGAGATCTTAACAGACGACAGGGCTCCTTACCCTTCTTGCTGCCAAGAGGAGTTTACGATATTAACCGAATCAAATGCCCGGGCACTACATGCCTATTACGACAACGTCCACCATGGCCACGCCGGAAGAAACCATTTGGAGCTTCTCGGCGGCACCCTTGGAGAGGTCGATCACCCGGTTACCGTGGTAGGGACCGCGGTCGTTCACCTTGACGACGCAGGAGCTTCCGGTGCGGCGGTTGGTGACCAGGAGTTTGGTGCCGAAAGGCAGGGTGCGGTGGGCTGCGGTCAGACCGTTCATATCGAAGCGCTCGCCGTTAGCGGCTTTGCGTCCGTGGAACTTGCGTCCGTACCAGGAGGC
>JAGQHH010000542.1 GCA_020431945.1 Cyanobacteria bacterium HKST-UBA02
CGGTGGAGTCCTCGGTGGCTCCGGTGGAGGTGCCATCCTGAGACTGCGTATGAGACTCGTAGGGCTCTCGCTCGTTCTGGGTGATGGTCGGCGGCTGCGTGCCGTCGCCGGTGGTGGGCGGACCGAGCGGGTTCATAATCCGGGCGAGATTCTCGGTGGCTTGCTCGGCGTAGGAGCCGTTCGGCTCGAGGGAAATATATTTTTGGAATGCCGGCACGGCCAGGTCGTTCCTGCCGCTCGCTTGATAGAGAAGCGCCAGAGCGTAATAGGCGTTGGCGTAGCTCGGGTCGAGTTTGGTGGCTTTCAGATAGGACGTCTGAGCGCCTTCGCCATCGTTAAGTCTGGTGAGCACCAGCCCCAGGTTGTAGTGGGCAAGCGCATCTTCAGGCTTGAGCTCGATAGCTTTGCGATACTGGGCAGCGGCGTCCTCGAAGTTTTGCATGGTCAGGTAGACGTTGCCGAGGTTGATATAGGCCTGGAAATAATCAGGCTTGAGCTCGATAGCCTTGCGGAATTGCGACATGGCAGAGGACATGTCGTTGCGCCGCTGGAGGGCGAGACCGAGATCGTTATAGGCTTCGTGGGAGCGCGGGTTGATCCGGATCACTCTCTGGTAGAGAAGCGTGGCAGGCTCGAATTTACCCTGAGACTCCAGGTTGGAGGCGAGGAGGTTGATCAGCTCGATATCGTCGGGTGCCCGGTTGATCAGCTTTTTCAGAACGATCTCGGCTTTCTGTGGCTGGTTCTCGGCTTCGAAGAGTTTGGCCATGCCGAGCAGAGCGTTTCTATCGTAAGGCGATAGATTGAGGGCCGATTCGAGAGCCGAGCGAGCGCCGACATAGTCTTTGAGGCTGAGCAGGGAGTTGCCGAGCTCCTGGAAGGCGGTGGCGTCATTGGGCTCGATGCTCAGACCCCGTCGATAGAAGTCGACAGCGCCGGCGACATTGCCGGACATGATCTGGTTGCGACCCAGGTTGATCAGGGCCTGACCGTCTCTGGGGTTGAGCTTGCAGACTTCTTCGAATTCCCGGGTGCTGGCTTTCAGATCTTTCTGGCGTTGCCGGATGATCCCGAGATTATAGTGAGCGTTCGAATTTCTGGGATCGAGCCTGAGCACGTGCTCGAACTGGGTGGCGGCTTTGTCAAGATCGCCGGTGAGCTGAAGGAGATAACCCAGGCTGTAACCGCTGCTGGTATCTTGAGGATTGATCTTCTGAGCGGTCTCGTATTCGCCGATGGCGCCCTGGTAGTCTTTCATTTTTGTGAGGACGTCGCCGAGCTGGGCGTGCCAGTCGCCATTGTCGCCTTTCAGCGAGATGGCATTCTTGAGCTCGTCGGCGGCGGGCTGGAACTCGCCTTTCTGCGAGAGCGCCGTGGCCAGAAGGGCATGTGTCTTAGCCACCGAGTTGTCCAGCTCTACGGCGCGTCTGAAGGCTTTCACGGCATTGTCATAGTCTTTCAGGTGCAGGTAGCAGTTCGCCATGTTGTATTGAATGGAGAAGTTGCCCGACTCGAAGGTGAGGATCTTGTCGTACTGCTCGATTGCTTTCTGGTAGTCGCCTTTGTCCTGGAAAGCAGCGCCGAGGTGGGAGCGGGCTTTGAGATGATCAGGATAGGCGGCAAGCACCTGGGTCAGTTCCGCGATTGCCTGGTCTTTCTGTCCGCTCACGCGCAGGGCGATACCAAGATTGAGATGGAGCAGGGGCACGTCCGGGCGCAGGCGGATTGCCTGGCTGTACTGGTCTATGGCGCCTTTCAGGTCGCCCTGACCCTGCAGGAGGAGCCCGAGGGCCTCCCGGGCGAAGGCGTCGTAGGGGCGCAGGGCGATGGCGCGTTTGTATTCGGCGATAGCGTCTTCGATCTCGCCATGCTGATGAAGGGCTGCAGCCAGGCTCAGGTGAGCCAGGGCGTCGCGAGGAGCGCTCAAAACCACTTCACGAAAGCATCTGAGGGCCTTTTCCAGGTCGCCGCCTTTGAAATAGGCTATTCCTTCGTAATATCTATC
>JAGQHH010000543.1 GCA_020431945.1 Cyanobacteria bacterium HKST-UBA02
TCTTGAGCACGCGCCGGTACTCATCCACCAGATCCTGCCAGTTCTTCTGCTTGATCAGGAGACTCACCAGGCGCATATGAGCGGTGTTGTTCTCGCCATTGATCTTGATCGCTTCATGCAGATTGAGAATCGCCGTATCCGGATGGCCGGCGGCATCGTTCATGGCAGCCAGCTCCACCAGCTCGAAAGACTTGTCCTTGCTGAGCGCCACAGCCTGATTCTGGCTGGCGATGGCGCCTTCCAGATCGCCCTGCTCGCGCTTGATACCGGCAACGGTACGATAGAAAGAGGCCCGGCTCTGATCGAGCTTGATCGCTTTCTCCAGGAGAACAAGCGCTTCTCGATAGCGCCACTGCCTGAGATAGATACGCGCCAGCCGGGCGTAGCTGTCGGCATTTCTGGAGTTTACTCTGATCCCCTCCCGGGCCACATCGATAGCTTGATCGAATCGATCCCGACCCACCAGACTGGTGACCAGCATCTCGCGCACCTCAGACTGATCCGGCTCGATAGCCAGCGCCTGAAGGAGCGATTCCTCGGCGCGCTCGGGCTCGTTCAACCAGCGTAGCTCCAGATAACCGCAGGTTCTCAGCCCCCAGGCGAAACCCGGATCGAGAGCGGTGGAACGTTTGCAATACTCCACCGCCGCTCCGGCCTTGCCGTTTTTCGCCGACACCGCCGCCAGGGCGAAATTGACGAAGGCATCATTGGTCTGGCTCCGGGGCAGGTCTTTGAGGAGATCCTCGGCTTCGCCGGGCTTGCCTCTTGTAATCGCCTCGAATGCAGCGACTAGAAGAGCCATGGACTTTTCCTCGCCCTCGGCGCTCTGGCTGTCACCGATTTTCTTCTTGAGCTCCTGGAGAGGAGTGAGGTCCTCCAGGTACATATAACAGAAAGCCAGCCAGGCCCGGTTGCGGGTCGCGCCACTATCCGAGGCTGTAAGCTTCTCCAGACGATCGGCAGCTTCTCGCCAGTCACCGTGGTTGACGAGCTTGAAAGTCTTTTTGTCCAGCCCGCAAGCACAAGGATCGGGAAGCCTGGCTATATCGATCTGCTCTTTTTTGCTGGATTCCTTTTTCCCTGTGTCCGCTACCGCCGCCGGGCCGGTCAAAGCGATCCCGCCGGTTACCAGGCTCAACGCCATGAGAATACTGATGCTTCTGCTCTGTTTGCTCATTTGCCCTCGAAGATCGACAGTTGCATGACCTCGTCCACCGGAATGTTCCGCATTCTGGGGCCGTCAAGAATTTTACCAGCGACACCTTTCTTTTCCATCTGATTGATCAGGTACTGGGCACGAGTGACGACCTGCACCGGCAGCCCCGCCATACGAGCGACCTGCACCCCAAAACTGCGACTGGCACCCCCGGGCACCACCGAGCGGATGAATTCGACGCCGTCAGCGGTCTCTTTGACCAGGACCTGATAGTTGACTATCTGAGGAAAGAAATTGCTCAGTCCGTTGAGCTCGTGATAGTGCGTGGCGAAGATCGTCCGGGCCCGCACGTGGGTGGAGAGATACTCAGCCACCGACCAGGCTATGGCGACACCGTCGTAGGTGCTGGTGCCGCGGCCGACCTCATCGAGAAGAATCAGGGAACGATCCGTGGCCTGCCGGCAGCACTGGGTAGTCTCGCTCATCTCCACCAGGAAAGTGGATTGACCCTGGGTGAGATCATCGACAGCGCCGATTCTGGTAAATACGCGATCCACCAGACCGATTCGAGCGCTCGCCGCCGGCACGAATGAGCCTATCTGAGCAAGAATGACGATCAAAGCCGTCTGCCTCAGATAACTCGACTTACCGGACATATTCGGACCGGTGAGAACAATCAGCTGATGGTCATCCGAATCGCCCCGCAAGACCGTATCGTTGGCCACATACATACCCATGGGGAGAATCTTCTCCAGGACCGGATGGCGGCCGCCCTCGATCAAGAGCTCCCGAGAATCATCCACCAACGGGCAGACGAACTGTCTTTCGGAAGCCACCACTGCCAGAGAGTGCAGGACATCCAGGCAGGCCAGGCGAGTCGCCACCAGATGCAGTATCTTGCCCAGATGCGCCAGCTTGCTGCGGAACTCCAGGAAAAGCTTGTGCTCGAGGTCGCCTTGATTCTTCTCGGCATTGAGAATCTTGGCCTCGTATTCTTTCAGCTCCGGAGTGATGAAGCGCTCGGCATTGGTGAGGGTCTGCTTGCGTATATAGTCGGCCGGCGCCGCTTCGGCATTGGCCTTGGTGATCTCGATGTAATAGCCGAAGGTGCGGTTGAAGTTGACCTTGAGACTCCTTATCCCGGTGCGCTCCTGCTCGGACTTTTGATAGTCGCTGATCCAGTCCCTGCCGCCACCGAGAAGAGCCCGCACTTCGTCGAGCTCGGGGCAGAAACCTTCCTTGAAGATTCCACCTTCGGTGAGCTCCCGGGGAGCATCGTCCTTGAGGCTCGCCGCAATCACCGACGACGCCTCCATGAGCTCTTCCGGCACCACCTCCAGGACGTTCAGATATTCGGATCGCCGACCCTTGACCGTCTCGGCGATCTCCGGAAGATTCGAAAGAGACTGACCGATATAGACCAGATCTTTGGGGCAGATCGTCCCGGAACTGAGACGCACGGAAAGCCGCTCGAGATCACCGAATCGAGCCAGAGTATTTTCGAGGTCCTGGCGCAGAGAGGGCTCGTCCACGAGCTCCCGGACAGCAATCTGTCTCTGCTCGATGGCCGGCACTGAGCAGAGAGGCTTCATCAGCCAGCGCCGGAGCATGCGGCTGCCCATGGAGGTCCGGGTGCGATCCAGGGTCCAGAGAAGACTGCCCTCGAAAGTGCGGTCCCGGGAAGTCTCCACCAGCTCCAGGTTGCGCCTGGTGTTGGCATCGAGGACGAGATAGCCCCGGGTCTCGTAATAGCTCAGCCCCTCGAATCGAGGCACCTGGTCACCCTGAGTATGATCCAGATATTCGAGGATAGCCCCGGCAGCGCCCACAGCGAGGGTTCTGGACTGGCAGCCGAAACCTTCCAGGGTGCTCACCTGGAATTTCTCGAATATGCGTCTTTTCCCGGGTTCCAGCTGGAAGAACATAGCCGGCCGTCCGGTGAAGCGGAACTGCCCGTCGAGCCCTTCAGGAATTTCCTTGATCTCCGACGGCACGACATCATCGGGATTGCGCCGACCCATACGCAGAGGAGTGAGGACCTCGCTGGGATTGATCCGGCTGAGTTCGAGAGCGAGCTCATCCTCGCTCAATTCCGTCACATAGAACTCTCCGGAGCTGGCGTCGGCATAAGCGAGCCCCCAGACGCCCTTGCCACCAGATACGATGGCAGCCAGATAATTATTCTCCCGGGAAGGGAGGAGATGCGATTCCAGCACCGTCCCCGGTGTCAGTATCCTGGTCACCTGTCTTTCGACCGGACCCTTGTCGGCGCCGACCACCCCGACCTGCTCGCAAATGGCCACGGAATAGCCTTTCGCCAGGAGGCGCCCGAGATAAGCTTCCGCTGCCCGGTAAGGAACACCGGCCATGGGCATGCGCCCTTGAGGATGCGACGGCTCGGGACGGCCGGTGAGAGTGATGTCCAGCTCCCGCGCCGCAACCTTGGCGTCGCTGTCGAACATCTCGTAGAAATCACCGACCCGGAAAAAAAGTAGCGAATCTGGATAATTGGCTTTAGTATCGAAGTACTGTTTCATCATCGGAGACAGTTTCTCGTTTGTTTTCGTCAAAGCCTGACCCCCGGGGTTCGAAGTGCAAACGGGGCCTGTTGCCCGCAAACATATTACATGTTGAAATAAAGCATCAGCATTAAGCTTCTGGTAAGATGGGAATCTTGAAGATGTCTTATGTGCGAGCAATCCAGGATATATCGAACACATGTCAATCAAGCGAAGCCTTCCCCTCACCCTGCTTCTACTCATATCTTTTCTAGCTTCCTTATCGGCCCAGGCGACACCGGCGATTCTTGCGGACAGCAAGCCAGCAGCCAAGAAGACCAGCCCCGAGCCTGCCAAGAAGCACGCGGACAAAAAGGAAGAGAAAAAGGACGAAAAAAAAGACGACAAGAAGGCCGACGCCAAGGAAGAGTACAAAGAGCCGGTTATCACCAACGCCGTGGACGTAAACACCAAGGACCTGGTAGACAAACCCAAAGAATTCCTGGGCAAGAATGTCAAATTCCAGGCTAATTTCGCCTCATTCTCGAACCTCGCCCTGAGCTATAAGCCAGCCTTCCGCGATCCCAAGAAGTATATTTCGATTCTGGTTTTCAGACCGGGCAAGGAAGGACATATTCCTTATTCGGAGCTGAAATTGGCGATGCTTATCCCCAAAGAAGAAAAAGACCCGCGCAGCAAATTGCTTGCCGGTCTCAAAGACGGGGACACCATCGAGATCACCGGCAATGTTTTCTCCGCCGCCCTGGATGAGCCCTGGGTGGACATTCTCAAGCTGAAAAAGCTTGCCAGCGCCAAGAAAACCGGCGACGATGACGACGACGAAGAGTAATCCGAAAAATAATCAAAGAAATTGAAAAGAGGAGGAGTAAATGGCAGAAGTAAATGACCAGGTCCGACAGCTGGTTGCTTCGCTCAACGGAAAGCACGGAATCCTCGGATGCCTTCTCATAGGCCGGGACGGCACCGTGATCTGCAGCTCCCTGCCTCCTGACATCGAAGTCTCCACCATCGGAGCCCTCAGCGCCACCCTCTTCTCAAACAACGACGTCTCGATCCAGCGGATGAACCGCGGCAACCTCGTGCAAATGACCCTGCTCACGGACCAGGGAATACTCCATTTCATCGAGACTGCCGGTCACTATCTGGTAGTGCTCACAGCCCGCGGCCAGCGAATCAACCTGGAAGGTCTGATTCGCTCGGTAGACGAGCAGGGCAAATCCCTGGGCAAAGTGCTCAACTAAGAACCATAACGGCGGTGCCGACGCGCGAACTCGGCCACGGCTTGCTGATAGTCGGCCGGGGTGAAATCCGGCCAGAGAACCGGCGTGACATAGATTTCCGTATAAGCCGACTGCCAGAGCAGGTAATTGGAGAGACGCAGCTCTCCACCGGTGCGGATGAGCAACTCGGGGTCCGGAATGTCCCGGGTAAACAGATGTCTCGAGATCATCTCTTCATCGATATCTTCGGGGTCGAGGCTGCCTTCCCTGACCAGCCTGGCAATCTCTCTTGCAGCTTCGGTTATCTCCAGGCGAGCACCATAGTTGATCGCCACCTGCAAGTTGAGCCCGGTGTTGTCCCGGGTCTTCTCCATGGACTCCTCCATGGAGCGCCGGAGCTTGCCGGGCATACTGGAGAGCTGGCCGATGAAACGGAGACGGACGCGATTCTCGGCGAGCTCGTCGAACTCGTCTTTGAGCACATCGGTGAAAAGGCTCATGAGGAAGCTGACTTCCTCCTCCGTACGCTGCCAGTTCTCGCTGGAGAACGCATAGACGGTGAGAAACTCGAGCCCCACCTCACCGGCATGGCGGACCAGTCTCTTGAGGCTCTTCACGCCCTCCTTGTGACCGGCGGCTCTGGGCTTGCCGTGCTCTTGAGCCCAGCGGCGGTTGCCATCCATGATAATGGCAACATGTCGGGGCGACTTGTCGCCCCCTTCTTCCCGACCACGCCTGGTCGATCCAGAACTAAGCAATTTATTCATCGATTCATAAGCCCTGCGCGGCCATTGTACCCGGAAGCCGCCAAGCTGATAAGCTTCCACGATAAGCTCTTGCCAAAAGATAACGATCTCTTAGTATCATACGAACGATGTTAATTACCGCTACCTATTTCATTGACGGCGATATCACCGACCTTGATGTCGAGCGCCTGGCCGGAGACGGCATTAAAGGCCTGATCCTCGACCTGGACAGCACCCTGATGGCACCAAAAGCAGGGTCAATCACCGAAGCTACCTCGCACTGGCTAGACCAGGCCCGGTCACGATTCAAGATGATCATCCTCTCCAACAACAAGCGTCCCGAGTATCTCGAAGGGGTCGAGAATCTCCTCGGCATCGAGATAATCGGCCACGCCGCCAAGCCATTTCGCCAGGGATTTAGCCGGGCTCTCGCGCGGCTAGAGATGCCAGCCGAGGCGGTGGCGGTGGTCGGCGAC
>JAGQHH010000544.1 GCA_020431945.1 Cyanobacteria bacterium HKST-UBA02
TGCTGAGGCGATCAAGTCCGAGCACAAGATCGAAGTAAAGCGCGGCTGAAGTCGACCTGGATCACTTCAAACCAGCACTCAGCAGAGAGCGGCAGAAATGCCGCTCTCATTTTGTATAATCTGCCAGTATGAAAACAACTCTCCGACTCGCTTTTTCAATTCTGCTCGTCCTTACACTGCTGCAATCAGCACGGGCCCAGGAAAAGAAAAGGGAAAAGAGCGGAGCGCCCCTGGCGGTCATAGACGTACCCGGTCTTACTTATTCGGGAAGGACGAAAATCGAGCCGTCAACCGAAAAGGAATTGAGCGCCTGGGCAATCAAAAAGTTGCGTGTTTATTTAGATAAAACCGGCAAGATCAAAGCCCGGGGCGAGATCCCACCCGAGGGCAAAGCCCCGGCAGCCGAATATTTCCTGATTTCCGGATTCGAGCTTGTGGGCATCCCGGAGAATCGCTTGCTTACATATAACTGCAGGCTGGTAAAAGTAAAGTCCTCCGAGATCATGAAAGCCGCAACCAGAGCCAGGGACGTCAGTGAAAAATTCGACTGGCCCTCCGGAGCCCCGGCAGCTATAGATAAAAGCGCATCCGGCAAAATCATGGATCGTCTCATGAAAGAGGCGATTCCCGAGCTCATGGAGAAATTCGGCAAGTGAGAGCGGGAGCATGCCTGCTGGGCGCCGCACTTCTGGTCCTGTCTTCTTCAGGTGGCTCAGCGCGAGCAGAGCCACTACAAAAAAAAGTCGGCAAAGCTTCCCTGATCAAGCTCTTGCTTGATCTAAAAGTAAAGAGCGATCCTTCCTTCAAGATGGCCCGGGAAGAGCGCCGCAAGAAACTCGCCTCTCTTGTTGCCGAAGCGATAACCGCGCGGGACCCGGATCAGGCTGCCCGGCTACTAGATTCCCTGCTCTCCCTTTCGACCTCGAGCCAGGAAGTCATCCACAAGCACGCCAGAGATTGCCTGGCAGTAGCGAAGCTCTACCGTGAGAAAAAGAATAACGAAAAAGCCCTCTCCCTTGCCGGCGAAGGGATCGTCTTTGCCCGGGCCGATCGGGAAAGCCGAAAGGTCCTCCCGGATCTTCTCCGAATGTATGGACAGTGCCTGAAAGATACAGGCGCCACCACCGACAGCGCCGCTATCGAAAGCGCAGCCAGAGCCGCCGGTCAGAAAGGAGCTGAAGAAGCCCTTCTCCCGGTCAAAAAGCTTCTGGACAGCAAGAATGAGACAGCAATCAAAAAGCTCAAGTCCCTGAAAAAGGAAGAGACCGAAAAGCAGGCCACCGCCCGACTCAAAAAAGAGATGGTGAAGCTCGAAGGGATAAAAGACCGTAATTTCAGACAGTCCCATCGTCTGGCCGCTGTCTATGACGAGCTCTCCGGCAAGGCCCGGCGCCTTGCCGGCAAGCCATCCGGCAGAAGCCTGGCGCAAAAGAAAGCAGATCTCGTTTATCTCGAGAAAGCTCTCGAGCAATACCGGAGAGCCGCCAGGCTCATCGGCAAAGACAAAGTCCTGGCACGATTCAAAGATGCGCCCCTGATCTATTCGAGCGTGGTCGTCGATGGAGCCCGGGGAGACTACAGCCAGCTACTGGCGGAGGTCGCCGACCAGGAGATCAAGAGCAATGACTTCAAAAACGCGGAGATCAGCTACAAAAAGCTGATCGACGAGAATCAGAGCAATCCTGAACCCCTGATCAGGGTAGACGCCTTCTGGCGCTATGCCTGCTGTCTCGTCGCCCGGGACCGGGGCGACAGCGCCAGGGACTTCTACAAGAATCTCCAGGACGGCATCAAAGACGATCCGAGTCTGGGTGACTTTCGTAAAGAGCTGATTGCCAACGAAGCATCGATTCTGGCCGGTGCCGATCGGTCAAAGGATCTCAAGAGCCTGAACCGCGCCCGGGATCTCACCGCTTACTTCCTGATTGCCGAGCGTCTGCGCAAAGAGAAGAAATTCGCCCAGGCGAACGCTCCCTACCGCTCGCTTCTCGAGGTAGCCGGCACCGACGCCATCAAGCCGGAATATATAAGAGGATACGCCGCCAATCTAGTCTCCCAGGGCAAGAAGAAAGAGGCTCGTGCTCTCTACACCAGGCTCTATGACAAAAGCCCGGACCTCAAGAACGAGACTTCCAAGTACCGCAAAGACGAGCTCTCACTCTTCGGGAGTTGAGCTTTCTTCTGAACGCGAAAAAATCACCGCCGCCGAATCCTTGAAAAGAAGCTTCCAGGAAGGCGACTTTTCGAGCTCTACAGATAGCCTGGCATAAGGCGGCAGGAATACCCAGGCAATCCGGTGCCTGTCGAGAAGCTCCTGCCATCCCGGGAAACAATTGGCCATCTCGAAATAATCCCGGACGATCTTATTGCCGTAAGCATCGAATCTGGTATCGATGAAGAGCGCCGGCGGCTTGCTCAAATGCCAGATCATCAGATCTCCGAATTGCGGGTCATTCAATAGATTGCCCTGCAAATTGCCATTGCTCTCGACAAAGGACATGGCATCGTAAGGGACGAGAAAGCCCAGGCTGGTCTGGGGAATGCGTGGCGGGAAGAGACTGCTCTCGAAGACGGCGGTAGCGATTGCGACCAGGACGGTGGAGAGGATGGCGATCATCTTCCGCCGCCGGGTAAAGAGCTCGGAAACGCTATCCTTGAAAAGAGCATGAATGAGAAAGAGCTCCCAGACGACTAGCAGGACCGAGCAGGGGATCAGCCGCCGGGAAGCGAAGCCGACGGCAAGGGAGACCGCGATCACCAGGACGCTGTAGACCAGGAGAATGCGCCGGGATGCCGCCAGGTGACGCAATCGAAAAATGACCTTTACTAAAAGAATCAGCGCTGCGGTCCCGGTGAAAAGAGTGAATGGCAGGAAAGCCTGACTGAGAATCTCCCCCGGTCCCACGGGCTGGAGCTCGTAAATGAGCGCGTTCATGGAGGGGAAGAAGAGCCTGGGAAGATAAGCCCAGATAGCAGGTCCCTGGGGATTGAGGGCGGTAGCGGCAAGGGCCGCGAGCCCGGCGCAAAGAGCCGCCCGGGCCTTCTGATTCGCATCTTCCGCTCGGCAGAGAAAGAGAACCGCCGCCGTCGCCAGAAGAATCAGGGGAGCAAGGACGAACCCGACATGAAGATTGGTCCATAAAGCAGTAATGCAAAATGCGAGCAGTGAGAGCTTTACCGGATCGAGACCGGTAGCGGCATCGCCGTCGGGGACTCGAAGACGGACCGCCAGGCCGGCGATGATCGAGAGAAAGAGATAAGAGAAGAGCTCGGGTCGCAAATAGAAATGAAAACTGGCCGCCCAAGTAGCGAGCAGAACCAGCCCCAGCCCGGCCAGAACAGAAGTGGCTTGCTGCCTGGAATAGAACAGAGGCACGATGATGAAGGCCGCCACCACCATGAGTGCGGCGAAGGCGGTAAGCGCGCAGGCGGCCATGTCCGGAGCACCCTCGTTGGCGATGCGCATCTTGTCCCGGCCGTAGACCGCTTTCATCCGTCTATCCGCCCGGGTCGCAAATGTCCCGGTATCGCCCGGCGAAACTTCATCGAATTTTTCACCGATTAGCCCCTGATTGACTCTATAGAGCCCGTAGAAAACAGTCTCGGCGAGCCACTGGTAGGCAACGAAATGGTCTGGTGGCAGATCGGCGGCAGGCACCCCGGCGAATGCACCCTTCCCTTCTCGGGCCAGGGCTATCGAATAGGAGAACGGATCGCGGTTCGGGAGCCGGCGTTCATGCCAGATATGCTTGCCCAGAGCCAGGATCCAGCAGCAATCAGGATCTTGCAGAGCGGTGGCGGATACGGTGAAGGCATAATTGAACACCCCCACCAGATAGATGATTATCGAGACAGCTACGACTAGCCGAGATCTCAATATTTTACCGAGCAACCATAAGACTTGGTGGAAGCATCGCTGACCGGCTTGCCGGCGAGAATCTCATCGAGAGCGGCTTTGACGTAATTCTTCGAGGTCTTCACGTCTTCCGGATCCGGGCTTCTTTTGTCATCGATGGCGCCGGCATAGAGAAGCTTGCCGTCTTTACCGACGATAAACATATGAGGAGTGGTTTTGGCACCATAAGCCATTCCGACTTTGCCATCGGCATCGATGAGCACTGCTGTCGGTGCGGCACCCTTGGAAGAGAAGGTCTGGGCGTGCTCCTCGTTGCTGGCGTTGCCCTGTTTGCCGGGGGCGCTGGAGCAGATGGAGAGCCAGGTCACACCTTTTTTCGTATAGGCTTTCTGAAGCGCCTGCATATTGCCGCTGTCATAGTGCTTCTTGACGAAGGG
>JAGQHH010000545.1 GCA_020431945.1 Cyanobacteria bacterium HKST-UBA02
GTAGCGATCTGACCGCCATGAAAAAACAATTCGGCGAGCCTGCTTTCATTCTCAATGAGCCCACCGGGGCAGGAGGACGAGTGAGCGGGGTGAAAAACTATGTCTATCCGGTCAGCCAGGTGAGCTTTCAGCTCGCTCGCTCGGGCAAGGACAACGCTCCCCGGATCAAAAGCATGCTGCTTTTCAAATTTCTCTGATCACTGCTTTTCCATCAGATAAGGCACGTTCATCAAGACGTCGGCTTCGGTGGGATCCATATCCAGACCGCTCTTCCGGGCAATGGACGCGTCTTTCTTGTGCCCGAGACTCTCCAGTGAATAAGCCATCCGGTAGAGCTCTTCGGGACGGTTGCCCCGCTTGGCCGTTACTGCCATCTTGAGGGCCTCGGCCTCGCCTTTCTTGTCGCCCTTTATGTGAAGGATCTGGGCAAGGTTGGACCAACCCGTCACATCATTAGGCTCGAGCTTTGTCGACTTGCGAAAGCATTGCTCGGCGCTGGCGATATCGCCCTGGCCCATTTCCACCACGCCAAGATTCAACCAGGCATAGCCATAACTGGGGTCGATACTGATCGCTTTTTCGAGGAGCTTTTTGGCCTGGGCGATCTTGTTGGACTCGATATCGGTGAGAGCGACAATATTGAGCGCCGCCGGACTGCGAGGGTTGAGACGCAGAGCCTTGATCGCGCATTCCTTTGCCTCGTCCTTCTTGCCCATGTCCCGCAGAGTCTCGGCGAGATTGCACCAGCCCTGATCATGCTTCGGATTGATCTCGACCACTTTGCGAAATGCCTTTTCGCTCTCCTCGGTCTGCCCGGCATAGGCGAGGGCGCAGCCCAGTGTATTGTAGACACTGTCATTCTCGGGATCGTAGCGAGCAGCGGTGAGGAGATAACGAACCGCCTCGTCGAACTTGAACTCGTCTAGAGCCGTCTGCCCGAGCTGATACCACGGGCGGAACCAGGTCGGCTTGAGCTTACGGGCCTTCATAAAAGCTTCCCGGGCTTCCTTGAACTTGCCCTGCCGCCTGTAGAAGATCCCCTCCTCCACCAGTCCCAGAGGCTCATCTGGACGGACCGAGCTGGCCTTGCGGAAGTACTGGACAGCCTTTTTCTTGTCGCCCTTCTGCTGGACGAAATAACCGAGCTCGGTCCAGACGCTCGGATCATCAGGCAAGACCCTGGTAGCCAGAACAAGAGTTTTTTCGGCTTCAGCGAACTTATTCTGATTCTTCTGGACCACGGCAAGATGCCTGAGGGCCAGACGATGTTTGGGATTGTACTTCAATGCCTCGTGATAGTCGCTTTCCGCCTCGGCAAATCTCCGTATGCAATGGTAGAGATATCCCCGGCGGTACCAGATCTCGGCTTCCTTAGGAGCCAGGGACAGGGCGGTATCGAAACACGCTATTGCCTCGCGCGGCTTCTCGAGCTCGGTATAGAGCCTGCCTTTGATCAACCAGCCTTTGTAGAATTCGGGGTTGAGCTTGGTGACATAGTCGAAGACCCTGAGCGAATCGACGAATCTGTCCTGATTGGCATAATTGACCCCGAGATTGAGAACGGCTGTGTAATAGCGATTGTCCAGGGATATTGCCTTGAGATAGGCCCGCTCCGCCTCTTTGGTTCGCCCGATCGCATCATATACGACACCAAGAGCGTTCCAGCCCGGAGCATAGTTCGGAGCATCCTTCACCAGGGGTTGCACCATCTTCAAGGCAGGCTCCATCTTGCCGCCTTCGGCAATATCTTTCAGCTTTTTGAGAGTTAACGCGGCCTTCTTCTCATTCTCATCGTGGGGGGTGACAACATAATGCTCCGCGTCTTTCAACGGCTCCACCGTCACCAGCCCGGCCTGCACGGTTTTGAGAAAGTTCTGGGCAGCCTCGACACTGGGCCCGCCCGCGGAAGATTCTTTCTCTTCCGTTTTCTCGGTCTTCTCGACAGGCTTGCTCGCTTCGCTCTTGTCCCCGGTGCTTACGGACGGGCTATTCTCCCCGCCCGAAGAAGCGCATCCGCCGAGCAGCAAAATCACCGAGAGCAGGTACAGTCGTCCTGGGAAATTCACCTTGATACCTTTCGGAGAGCCTTTATATAAGTTAGCATGAGATCAAGGAGCAAAAGAGCATGGCCGATCCCGCAAAATCCTCACCGGGAAATATCGAGGGCGATTTTTTCGTCGACACCTCCTGCATCAACTGCGATACCTGTCGACAACTGGCGCCGGATACCTTTGCTGACGGAGGCGATTACTCCAGGGTTTATAAGCAGCCCGAGAGCCATCCCGACAGGCTTGCTGCCAGCCAGGCCCTGGTAGCCTGCCCCACCGGATCGATCGGCAAGAGAGAAACCGATGCCGGACTGATCAGAGAAGCAACCGAAAGCTTCCCTATCGCCATCGAAAACAATGTCTATTACTGCGGTTTCAACTCGGCGGCCTCCTATGGTGGCAACAGCTTCCTGGTCGTGCACCAGGGCGGGAACTGGCTGATCGACTCGCCTCGCTTCAACCGGCATCTCGAAAAGGCGATCGCCGAACTGGGCGGTATCAGATATATCTTTCTGACCCATGAAGACGACGTCGCCGACGCCCACCGGTTCCAGAAGGCTTTCCAGGCGGAGAGGATCATTCACGAAGCGGCTCTGTCGGCGCAACCTGACGCCGAGAGAGTCATCCATGACTTCGAGGATCTGACCCTGACGGACGATTTTCTGATCGTGCCAACACCGGGACATACCAGGGGTCATATGGTTTTGCTCTATGCCAATCGCTATCTCTTCACCGGCGATCATCTCTATCTCGACAGACAATCAGGACGACTGGCAGCCCATCCGAGACACTGCTGGTATTCCTGGGCAGAGCAGATAGAATCCATGGAGAAACTGCTCCGCCTCGACTTCCAGTGGGTCCTCGCCGGACACGGAGACCGGGGCAGGATCGCCGAGCAAGAGGTGAAAGATCAGCTCGAGCAGCTGATTACCGAGATGAAGGGGATGAAGAGAAGATCTGCTCGTTGACAGGGGCCGGGCACTTGCCGCCATTTTTCCGGTAGTAGTCCTGATGATATTCCTCGGCAGGAAAAAAGATCCCGGCTTTCACAATGCTGACGTCTGCCTTGCCACCGGTGATTCGCTCGTACTCGGCAAGCACTTTTCCGGCAATCTCCTTCTGACCCTGGTCGTGATAGAAAATCGCAGTGCGATACTGCCCGTCCCTGAGCGTCGAGGGAACACCAGGGCTGTGCAGGCGAAACAATTCTTTCACGAGATCCTCGTAGGAGATAGCCCGGGGATCGAAAAAAATCTCAACCGCCTCGGCATGACCGGTTCCTCCGTCGCAGACATTCTTATAGCGAGGATTGGCCAGGGTGCCGCCGGTGAACCCGACAGTTGTCTCCCTGACGCCGGGAATCTCCTGAAAATGCTTTTCGACGCCCCAGAAACAGCCGGCGCCGAAAGTCGCCGTGGAGAGCCCAGCGGGACAGAGAGGCGCTTTCGAGATCGCCATGCCCTGCTCCCCCTGGACCAGTAGATAAAGAGCGCCGGCAAGAACGCCCATCAGAATCAAGGAAAATATCGCAGTTCTCAAATCATGCCTCTCTCAGACAAGTATATTGATTCTGCTGGACTCCGCAACCGCTGGCGGTATCAATGTTTGAAAATCAGAAAAAATAGGGATCGCCGGCCTCAAAATCAGTAAAAATGAGGTAGGATCAGGAACCGAATAAAATTATGCGTGACCCCGGGACGATTTCATGACCGACAAGTCGTCGAAGTATCAACCCCTTTACCTGAAATACCGTCCTCAGACCCTTGGTGAGCTGGTGGGTCAGTCCTCGGTGGTCAAGACCCTGACCAATGCCCTCACCAATGACCGGATCGCCCACGCCTATCTTTTCACCGGTCCCCGGGGCACCGGCAAGACATCCTCCGCCCGTATCCTCGCCAAATCGATCAACTGCGATCAGGGTCTCACCGTCACCCCTTGTCTTACCTGCCCGTCCTGCCATTCCATCGCCGAAAGCTCTTCGACCTCGGTCTTCGAGATCGACGCCGCCTCCAACAACAGTGTCGATGACGCCCGTTCCCTCATCGAGCGGGCACCGCTGGCCACCCAGGACGGCAAGCACAAGCTCTATATCATCGATGAATGTCACATGCTCACCAAGGAGGCTTTCAACGCCCTCCTCAAAACCATCGAAGAGCCGCCGCCCAACGTTGTTTTCATCCTTGCCACCACCGAAGAGCACAAAGTGCCGCCCACCATCGTGAGCCGCTGCCAGAGATTGATGTTCCGCCTGGTCAAGCAAGATGACCTGGTGAAACACCTGGCTTCCGTAGCAGAGAAGGAGAGTATCGAAATCACTCCGGAGGCTCTCGAGCTGATGACCCGGCGCTCGGGGGGCGGGCTTCGTGACGCCCTGGGCCTGCTGGACCAGGCCAGCCTCCTCTGCCAGCCCGGTGAGCCGGTAAAAGTCTCGGACCTGCTTGTGCTCCTGGGAGCCCTGGACGAGGATATTCTCCTGGCAATCTCCGAAGGAGTCCGAACCGGTTCCGGAAACGAGGTGCTCCTCAAAGTCAACGAGCTTCTCATGCACGGACGCGAACCGGCTCTCATAGCCACCGAGCTCGCCAGGCACTTCCTCAATCTCACCAAAGCATCGTATCTGAGCCCGGCTGATGTAGACCGGCAGCAACTGATCTCGGGATCGAGAGACTATGTGGCGAGGCTTGTGGAGCAGGCTGCTTCCTACGACCGCAGCGAGCTCAGCCAGATCATCGAGCGTCTCGACGGTATGGAGGGGAGCATCAAGCGATCGAGCCAGCCTTCCCTCACCCTGGAGATGGGCTTGCTCTCCATCTGTCACCGCCACGATATCGCCTCGATCAAAGCCCTTACTGCACGCATTGATGAGCTCAGCCGGGATCTGGATGCCGAGATTCATCCGGAACATGTCAGGCATGAGACCAAGCCTGCACCGCCGCCCCAGAGACCGCAACCCCAGCAAAGTCGACCGGAGCCTGTGCCAACAAGTGCGCCAGCACTTTCGCTAGAGGAAATAAAAGAGGAAGAGATACAGACAGCTCCGGAGCGGGAACCGGAGCCGAAATCGGAACAGAATCCCGAGCCGAGACCAGCTGCACTCGAATCATACGAAATCCGGAACGAAGAACAGGACGAAGAAGAAGAGAACGAAGCGCCGGCGATCCGGCCGGCCGGGGCCACCGAGATTGAAGAGCTCTGGTCCGATCTGCTCGACTGTCTGCACAAAACGAGCATTCCGGCATACTCCCTGGTTTCGATGCATGCATTTCCGGTCAGCCTGGAGAACGATCAGCTCACCCTGGGAGTCAACAAGGAATTTTTCCAGAAATCCATAGAAGGCAAATCGCAACACCTGATCTCAGCCTACAGGAGCCTCACCGGCAAAGAAATAGCCATAAAAGTGAAGGTCACCACGGAGGCGGCCCCCTCAAAAAAAAAGTCTGATTTGAGGGAAGAGGACCCACCGTCCAGGGCACCAGCCCCGAGCGGCGGGGGGCCAGTCTCCACAGTGGAGAGGTCCACAGTGGAGAGATCGACAGGGGAGCGCGCCACCGCTACCGTGGAACGCACAGCCACTGCCGTCAAAGAAGAAGAGCCTCCCCTGAAAAAGGAGCCTGCCCGGCACATTCCGGAGCCGGATTCGGGATCGTCCATCATCAAGGAAGCTTACCGGATCTTCGAAGGTCCCGGCTCCAGGCTGATCGGCTAATTGCACCACCAGCGGTGCAAGACCGTCCGATACCATCAGCGAATATGGAAATCCAGGACTGCTGACTCTTTCTCCTCGACTTCCAGGAGATGCACCTCCACCCACTCCACGGCGACGGTGTCGACCCTGGACCCGGACGGACCCCGGTGGCACCAGGAAATCAGCTCATCCACCAGACCCCGGTCTCCGGACACCAGGACCTCCACACTGCCGTCACTGACATTGCGAACGAAGCCCGAAAGCCCGAGTTCCCGGGCCCTGTCCCTGGTGCTCACCCGGTAGAAGACGCCCTGGACGCGGCCGGAAATTTTCAAGCGAGCATACACTGACATTGGAATTCACCGGTTCGACAAGAAATCTTGGGGAAACCTAGCAAGTTTTTCTTTTCATGTGGAAGAAATAAAATATAAGAAAGGCTATACTGCCTCGGCTGGCCTGAAATTTCGAGCGACCAATAAGGGCGCGTTGACAAGGGTCCGCCTTCTATCATCCGGGATCCGGGGAAAAAGATGGCAAAGGAAGAAACCACCCAGACGATGATCGACGAATCCGTCATCAAAGCTGCCATAGAGGCAGTCCAGGAAAAAGGTATCGACCTCAATCCCTATACGGTGGCCGACGAGGCGGATTGCTCTCCCGAGGAGATTTACCGCGCCCCCGGTCATATGAAGCTCATCGCTGAAGCCCGGGGAATGAGCGACCCCGATCATGCCGAACTCATGAAGTCCCTGGATGAGCTGGGCAGGGAGCGCGACGCCCTGGCCGAGAAAGTAGCCGGCATGGAAAGCCGGGAGCCTTTGAAAACAGGGGACTTCCCGACCCCGGACGAGATCAGCGAGCAAATGAAAGAGCTCCTCGAGTCCGAGACCGAAAACGAGCTCAAGCAGCTCGAAGAGGAGCTGGAACAGGCCTACACCCAGACTGCACAGCTTCAGGAAGAGAATCTCGAGCTCACCCACACGATCAGCGGGCTCGAAAAAGTGAACGAGGCGCTGAACGCCCGACTGCGAGAGCTGGAAGACAAGCTCTCCGAAATCAAGAACAACAAGCCCGACACCGAAGACAGCGACCCGGCGGGCAAAGACAAGCTGATCACCGAGAATGAGGCTCTTACCGACCGGGTCAAGACCGTCGAGAGCGAAAATGATGAGCTCGTCGAAAGAGTGAAAACAGCCGAAGGGGAAAATGAGGAGTTGAGCGAAACAGTCCTCACCCTACAGCACAAGATAATCGGCCTCGAGAACAAACTCGCCGAGCTTCAACAAGAAAGCGAGTCTCTGGCGATGCAACTTCAGAACGCTTTCCACACGAGTTACGAGAAAGGCATCCAGGAGGGGCTCAAACGAGCCGGAGCCGGAGCGGGCGCAGCGGCGCCGCCAGCAGAGGTCACGCCCCTGCCCGAGACCGAGCCGGAGGAGCCAGAAGAGCCTGAAGTCCTGCACACCGAGGTCAAGCCTCTGCCTGAAACGGAGCCGGAAGAAGAGCTGGAGACAGCGCCGGAATCCGGAACGGAAGCCGAGACGGTAGCCCCGCAGCAAGATCTGGCCCCGAGCTATCAGGACATCGTCCACAATTTCGCTCAAACAGGCCCCTATGTGGCGAGCGACTTCAACCCACTGGAAGACCTGAAATGGCGGGATCTCGAAACGGTCTACGGTATGGGAGTCCTTTCCATCAAAGATTTCTCCGCGGCAGTGACAGCCAGGCAGCAGGCAGAAGCCGGTGCCCCTCCGGAGCAGGCGACCACAGAGACGGAGCCTGTACAAATTCAACCAGAGGCAAACCCGGACCAACCACCTCACGAGCAGAGAATCACCAGCTCCCGGCTCCAGGTGTACGAAGAGACCACCGTTTTCACCGAGGCCGGTATGGATTTCACCGGCTCCAGCGACTCCCTCACACCGCTGCCCCCGGAAGCCTATCAGTCGGCGCCCAGCCCCATCGAGAACCAGGCTCTGCCCGAAGACCAGATTCCCGACTTCGACCAGCTCGATATCTTCGAGGATATCGAAGAGCTCGAGCAGCTGGGCAAGATAGAAGTGCCGGAGGACCTCCTGGCCGATGTGCCCATCGACGAGGTCCAGAGACAGAAAGCCCAGGCAGCCATGGGCGAGGAGCCCAACCAGGAGCCTTCCGGTGAAGAGCTTCGCGAGCTCTTGCGCAACCGCATTAAACAGGCCAGCGAGCAGGCTGTCGAGCAGCAGGTGCGCACCCCACCGGCGCCGGGAAGCGAAGAAGGCAAAGGCGCCCCCGGGCTGACCAAGAAATTCGTCGGAGGCAAGGCCCAGCACACCGAGCAGCCTCATATCAGCCAGAGCGGCATGGCTGCCATGCGGGCGGTCCCCCCGGAAATTCGCAAGCACTGCCAGATCCTCGGCATCAGAGAAGAAGGTCTCACCCGGGAGATCGTCATGGAGGCATGGAAGAAAGAGATAACCAGCCCCGGCGTCCACCCCGACCAGGGCGGCGATACCGAGCTGGCGGTCTATCTCAATACCGCCAAAGATGCCCTGCTGCGCTTTATCGAAGACTCCGGTCCCAAGCTCGGCAAGAAATTCGGAGCCCAGAGCAGCAAAGAAATGTCTAGCAGATTTACCGGCAAGAAAAAGCAAGAGAGCTGATTCTTGCTATAGTAGACCGGTCAGAGGGTACGTCGATGGCTAAGAACGTGGTCGCTATCGTCGGCCGCCCGAACGTCGGCAAGTCGACATTTTTCAATCGCTGTGTTGGCGCGCGCCACGCCATAGTCGACGACACTCCGGGGGTCACGAGAGACCGAATATATAGAGAAACGGATTGGGCGGGCCGCGAGTTCGTCCTGGTGGATACTGGCGGGATCATCACCGAGAGCCAGGAGCCCATGGCTGCCCAGGTCGTGGATCAGGTCCAACTGGCCATCGACGAAGCCGATGTAATCGTTTTCATGGTGGATGGCAAGCAGGGACCGACCGGCGGTGACGAGGACGTCGCCAATCTTCTGCGCCGCAGCCGCAAGCCGGTCATAGTGGCAGTCAACAAAGTCGATACTCCCCATGAAGAGATCAATGTGCCCGAGTTTTTCGCCCTCGGTCTCGGCCAGCCTTACGGGCTTTCCGCCATGCGCGGCACCGGCGGCGTCGGCGACCTGCTCGATCTGATCGTGGAAAATTTTCCGGTTTCAGAGAAACAGCAAGAAGAGGAGTCCGAGTTCGACCCGTCCACTGCACCGCTATCCATCGCCATCGTAGGCAAGCCCAATGTCGGCAAGAGCTCGATTCTCAATGTCATTCTCGGCACGGACAGGAGCATCGTCTCTTCCGAGCCCGGCACTACCCGTGATGCTATCGACACGACCATGAAATATCATGGCCGCGATATCACCCTCATCGATACCGCCGGGATCAGACGCAAGTCCAGAGTCGATTACGGTATCGAGGCGTTCTCGGTGGTCCGCTCGCTGAAAGCCATTTCGCGCGCCGATGTGGTTGTTCTCGTGCTCGATGCCAAAGAGAAGATAACCGACCAGGACAAAAAGATCGCCAACAAGATCGAAGAGGCCGGGCGGGCCGTGGTGGTGGTGATGAACAAATGGGATCTTTTCGAGGACCGCTCGTCGCACACCATGAACGAGATGATCGATGAGGTACACGGCGAGCTCCGTCATATCGATTATGCGCCGATCCTGTTTACCAGCGCCACGAACAAAACGAGAATTCCGAAGATTCTAGAAACGGCTCTGCAAGCCTATGAAGAGACCCACAAGCGGGTGAGCACGAGCCTGGTCAACCAGATAGTGAACGAGAGTGTCGCCCTTACACCTCCGCCTTCAGGCAAGCGCGGCAAGCGTCTCAAGATCTTCTACTCCACCCAGGTCTCTGCCGCCCCTCCGACCTTCGTTCTTTTCGTCAACGACGAGCGGCTCATGCAAGACAATTACACTGCTTATCTGGAGCGCAAGCTGCGGGAGGCTTTCGGCTTCGCGGGCACACCGGTGCGCATCACCGCCAGGCCAAAGAAAAAGGGCGAGCGCGGCTTCAAATAGGAGGTGAGTGTGGACACGACTGCCATAGCATCGGCTCTGGGCATCATCTTCGCCGGCTACGTCCTCGGCTCGATCCCGACCGGATACTGGGTAGGCAAAGCTGCCAGGGGAATAGACATCCGCCAGATCGGCAGCGGCTCCACCGGAGCCACCAATGTCCTTCGCGCCGTCGGCAAGAAAGAAGCGCTTCTCGTCCTGGTGGTCGACATTTTGAAAGGCTATCTGCCGGTCCTTGCAGCTTTCCATCTCGAGCAGCAGAATCAGGCGCCCTGGCATTTTCCAGTACTGCATCTGGTGGCAGTGATCGTAGCCACCGCCACCATAGTAGGCCACAGCAAATCGATGTTCTTGAATTTCACCGGCGGCAAATCGGCTGCCACCGGGCTGGGCACCCTGCTCGCTCTCGATCCGATCGCCGCGCTCATGACCTTTGCCACCTGGCTTCTGGTTCTCTTCGTCTCGAGGATAGTGTCCCTGGCTTCAATCGCAGCAGCAGTGGCTTGCCCTCTTTCCATGCTGGCGGTGAAAGCACCGCCGGCGATCCTGGGCTATTCAATATTAGCTTTCCTTTACGTGACCATCCGGCACAAATCGAATATCGGCAGACTCTTAAAAGGAGAGGAGCCGAAAATCGGCGCGAAATCCAAAGAAGAGGAGCAAACCGGGTGAAAGAAGCCACGAATCTGATCTTGATGCTGGTCCTGGCCTCGCTATCTTGCCAGAACGTCAGGGCCCAGATTACAGCTACCCAGGCAGAATCCAGAGCCCGCGCCGTTGCCGCCGCAGAGTTCATCAAGAACACTCCGGCAACCGCCACCCCGCCCACAGCCTCCGAAACCGAAAGTATTGCGGTCTACGAGAAATGCAACCGGGCGGTGGTTAATATCGCTCCGGCATCCACTGCTGAAGAAGTCTCGATGGACGTGCCACCGGCAAGCGAGGAAGGTAACGGCTCAGGCACGATCATCACCAGGGACGGTTATCTGATCACCAACCACCATGTCCTGGGCAACGCCGAAGCAGCCAGGGTCCTGCTCCATGACGGCTCCAGCTATATTGCCAGAGTGGTGGGCACCGATCCGAGCAACGATATCGCGGTCCTCAAGATGGAAGCCCCGGACAATCGACATTTCAGCTTTATATCCTTCGGGGACTCGTCTTCCCTGCAGGTGGGACGCCGGGTCTATGCCATCGGCAATCCCTTCGGTCTGGAGCGTACTATGACCGCCGGGATCGTCTCCAGCCTGGGTCGCACCCTCACCACTCCCAGCCGTCGCGTGATCAAAGGGGTGATCCAGACCGATGCCGCCATCAACCCCGG
>JAGQHH010000050.1 GCA_020431945.1 Cyanobacteria bacterium HKST-UBA02
CTTTTCTCAGCAAAGGCGATGTCCAGGAGAAAGACTTCCTTCTCTATTACACGCTCTCGGATAAAGAGCTGGCAGCCAATCTGATTACTCACAAGCTCAACGACGAGAAAGGCTTTTTCATGCTCACTCTCAGTCCACCTGTCAAAGGACAGAAAGTGATGGCCAAGGATGTCGTGCTGGTGGCGGACACATCCGGCTCGATGAGGGGCGAGAAGATGGAGCAGGCGAGAGCCGCTCTCGAATATGTTGTCAAAGCCCTCAACCCGGAAGACCGGTTTTCTCTCGTCCAGTTCAACACCGACGCCGAGGCTTTCGCGGGCAATCTTTTGAGCGCCGATGCAGACAACAAGAAAAAGGCAGTTTCATTCATACAGGAAATGGAGTCGCGGGGTGGCACCAATATCGGTGATGCTCTCGCTACTGCTGTGAGTATTCTCGATGATGCGAAAGCCGGCTCTCGGCCTGCCTTCCTTATACTGATGACCGACGGCGAGCCCACCGTAGGCAAGACGGCGTTGCAAGAGCTTTTAAAAACGGTTTCTATCAAGCGAGACCTGAGACTTTTCGACTTCGGTATCGGATATGATGTCAACACCCGTTTGCTCAACAAGCTCGCCGAGGAGCATCACGGCACATCCCAGTATCTCGAGCCCGACGAGAATCTCGAGACGGCGCTTTCCAGCTTCTATGCCAAGATCAGGAATCCGGTGCTCAGCGATGTGACCATCGGTTATGAAGGCGTAGACGTCAAAGACATCTACCCGCGTTCGGTGAAAGACATATTCGCTGGCTCTCAGCTGCTTCTCCTGGGACGATATAAGGAAGGCGGCAAAGCCACTATCAAGCTCACCGGAAAGGTCGATGGTGTCGAGAAGTCCTTCAGCTTCCCGGTAGATTTCGCCGCGCGCTCGGCTGATAACAGCTATCTTCCCAGGATCTGGGCGATGCGCCGGATCGGTCACCTCACCGAAGTCGCTCAGGAAAACGACAACAATAAAGAGATCGTCGACGAGATAGTGGAGTTGTCCAAGCGTTATGGAATCATCTCGGCCTATACTTCATTTCTCTCGAAGGATCCCAACGAGAGACGGGGAGGACCTGTGCCGAGGCCGATGCCGACAACGGCAATGGGTGCTATGAGAGGACCCCGGGACATGAATATGTTCCAGGTGGCGCCTCGGGCAGAGGAGGCGGGCAAGGGTCTGGAAGCCCGGTTCGCTTTCATGCCCAATCAGAGATTCAGAGCGATGGCGGCCGGCAGTCCGGTGCCCGGATCTGCAGACGGAGCTTATCTGGGTTCTGCGGGAGCCGATGACGAAAAAGAGTCTTTCGGCCGGGCCCTGCGAAGCGCGAAGAGCTCAGGACAGGCGGCGGTAGCCCTCCAGAAAGCCCTGGGCGATTTGCGCTCGAACATGGACGGTCGAGCGGCTGCCGACTCTTCCCAGGTGAAAGTGATTGGCGACAAGACTTTCTACCTTGTGAACGGATACTGGGTAGATGGCAGTTTCGAGAAAATCGAAAAAGCCCAGCTCAAAGAGATCGAGTTCGGTAGCAAAGATTATTTCGAGCTGGCCCGCAAGGGACTGGCCTCCTACCTGGGAGCCGGGCCGCAGATGATCCTGGTCCATGAGGGCCAGTGCTACAGGATATCGAAAAGCCGATAGCTACTCGGTGACGGTTTGAGTGCTTGCCGCAGTCTGGATCGGTGCCTGTTTGATCTTCTCGACATGACCGGCTTGCAGAACGCCGAATCCGATTACCAGAACGATGCCGGCGACCAGGGCTGCTGCTGCTGCTCGGGTCCAGGGATCGACTCCGCCCTTGATCTCTTTGATCCTTTTTTTCAGTTCCGGAGAATCGACGCTCTCATAGAAGGTCAGGTCGGTGCCCGTACAGGCCCTGCACTTGTTCATGAACCTGGTCATTACTTCGCCGCAGCCGTTACACAAAATGGTTTTCACCGAATCGCCTCCTGATTCAGAAAAGGGTTTCATATATATACGCCCAACCCCTGGCACGCGCAAGAATAGCCTCTTTTATCAAAGGTTGTCAAGAATTATGTGAGGCAATTTAGATTCGCGGACATCAGGGTAAACACGGGGTGCCGTTGTTCCTTCATCCCGGTGCCATCTTCGTATCGTTTGAATAAGCTGGTCTCAGGTCGGCAAATTGTGGAGTTGAATAATGAAAAGACTACGAGCAAGCACGCTCCTGGCGCTCACCGCCACCCTGGCCATGGCGCCCCAGGCAAAGGCATCCGGCTGGATTCTCATCGATCCTATCGTCAGTCCGCCTCCGGTCACCATCACACCGGTCACACCGATAACCCCGGTCACTCCGGTAAGACCCCCTGTGACGCCGGTCACACCGGGTCCCCGGCGCCCGCGTCTGGTGGGCAATGTCTCTTATGGTCTGCATCTGAAGGACGAGGCTGTCAGCGTAGTGATCAAAGATCAGGTGGCAAAGACCTATATAAGCCAGACCTTCACCAACGATACCGACAGGAATCTGGCCGGGACCTATATGTTTCCGCTCCCCGAAGACACCACGTTCAGCTCTTTCTCGCTTCATATAGACGGCAAGCCGGTGGAAGGTCAGATCCTCGAAGCCAGCGCCGCCAGGCAGCAGTACGAAGCAATCGTCAGACGTATGGTCGATCCCGGTCTTCTGGAATATGCCGACTACAAGACCGTAAGAGCCCGGATTTTTCCGATTCCGGCTCATGGCGAGAAGAAAGTCGAGCTGGAATACACTCAGCTTCTCAAAGGAAACAACGGCATGGTCCAGTACCGCTTTCCTTTGAAAGCCAAGGTCAGCCAGGAGCCGGCGGAGTCCATCAAGATCGACGTCAAGCTGGAAAGCCAGCGCGGTCTCCGGACTATCTGGTCGCCTACCCATGTGATTGCTTCCGAGCGACCCGGCAATGGTCTGGCTAAGGTCACCGTGCGCGAGAAGAATGTCCTGCCCGACAAAGACTTCCTTCTCTATTACAACGTCTCTGACAAGGATCTGGCGGCTAGCCTGGTCAATCACAAGAAATCCGGAGAGGACGGCTATTTCCTCCTCACCCTTTCTCCCCCGGTGAAAGCCAAGAGCATTATCGGCAAAGACGTGGTTCTGGTGGCGGATACATCGGGATCGATGGTGGGCGAGAAAATGGAGCAGAACAAGAAAGCTCTCAAATATGTCATCGACGCTCTGCACGAAAGCGATCGTTTCGGCCTGGTCAATTTCAATACCGATGCCGAAGCTTTCAAGCCCAATCTTCTTCAAGCCACCGCCGAGAACAAGAAAGTCGCCCGTGAGTATACCGACGATCTGGAGCCCAGAGGTGGTACCAATGTCGGTGACGCCCTCTCCATCGCCCGGACCATCCTGGAAGACGGCTCGGTGAGACCGGCTTATCTCATCCTCATGACCGACGGCGAACCCACCGTCGGCGAGCGTGATACCCAGAAGCTCATAAAGATCGCGAACTCCAAACGTGATATCAGGCTTTTCGATTTCGGTGTCGGCTATGACATCAACACCAAGCTTCTCGATACTCTTGCCCGGGCTCACCACGGCACATCGCAATATGTCGATCCGGACGAGAACCTCGAGACCGCAATATCGAGCTTCTACGACAAGATCAAGAGCCCGGTTCTTTCGGATGTGAAGATCGCCTACGAAGGCATCGAAGTGAAAGACATCTATCCCCGCGATGTGAAAGATATCTTCGCCGGCTCCCAGGTACTCTTGCTCGGACGTTATAAAAACGGCGCCCCGGCAACAGTGAAACTTACAGGCAAGGTAAATAACGTGCCCAAGGCCTATTCCTTCCCCTTGAAATTCGCCGGTGCCGATGCCGGAAACTCGCACCTGGCTCGTCTCTGGGCTATGCGCCGCATAGGCTATCTCACCGAGGTGGCTCAAGCAAACGGCGACACCAAAGAAGTCGTGGACGAGATCATCGCCCTGTCCAAGAAACACGGCATCATCTCGGCTTACACATCATATCTGGTGACGGATCCCTCTGAGAATGTCGCCATGCGGCCCAGGCCCGTGGGAGTACCGGTAGCCATGCGTCGTGTGCGAATCGGCATGCACTCCGGCGGTGGCGGTGGAGCTAGAGCCGGACTGGTACCGCCTCCTCCGGCAAGCCCGGTGGCCTTCGATATGGCCTCGAGCCCTGTCAGCGCCAGCGAGGCCCTGGCCTCCAGGGGCTTCATGCGGGCCAGCCTGCGTGGTGCCGGTGCCTACAAAGCTGATAAGAAGCAAGTCGCGGTAGTCGCTTCCCGAGAGGTCTCGGAGCTCAAAGCCAAGGACAATCTCGCCAACGAGCCGGTTTCCGCCGGTCGGGTGCAGAATATTGCCGACAAGACCTTCTACCTGAAGGACGGCTTCTGGACCGAGAGCTCTTGCCTGGGCTCCGGCTCGGGCTCGGCAAAGCTCGTCACTTTCGGCTCGAAGCAATACTTCGCCCTGCTTTCCGCCAATCCCGGTATCTCCAAATACCTCTCGGTGGGAAAACAGGTGATCTTCAAGTTCAACGGAGTCGTCTACAAAGTCGTCCAGTCTCGAGCAGCTACGAGCTGAGACGCGTCACCACTGTCCTCCGTGCAACAGACGGGCATCAGCGGCATTGCTGCTGGTGCCCGTCCCCTTTTTGCTTGTCTTTGACATTGCTCAGGCGGAAGTCTCTCTGCCTGATGCGGCGAGCCAGCTCGCTCTTGCGGGAGCGCTTGCTTCGATAGTCCACGGATAAAGCCCTTGCGTCCTCAGCCTTGCCGACCTGCACGTGTTCGTCGCCGAAGTCGGCAGCCAGGTTCTTTCTCAGGGCATCGAGACAGTCCTGGCAGAGCTTGCCCTCGATACGTGCCTGGAAACAGCGCCAGGGCGCCTGTTTTGCCGTGGCGGGCAGAGCCGCTGCCGCAGCCAGGAAGGCTATTGTTAACAGGCAAAGTGAGAGCCAGTTAACTCTTAACCTGGAGCGAACACCGGCTTTGCTCATGGACACTTATTCTCTCCACCTCAACAGGCCCCATGTTATCGTGAACTCAAATGGAGATAAGAACAGTTTATATAAGTTTGCGATGTGGCTCCGGTCACAGGATGAGGGTTCCGGCGCGCGCAGGCGGCGGCAGGAGAGATCCGGGAGATTTCTTAAGATCCGGGCTCGAAAGCGGTTGCTATGATGTATTCCTCGTGTTTTGCAGGGTCAAATGCACACATTAGTCCAACGACAGCCATCCTTCCTGGATGCAATTTGCAGTCCCTCTGAGTTGAAAAAGCTCACCGAGGAGCAGCTTGTCGATCTCGCTTCGGAGATCCGTCAGGAGATCGTCCAGAATCTCAATAAAACAGGCGGGCACCTTGCCTCGAACCTGGGTATCGTGGAGATCACCCTGGCCCTGCACTATGTTTTCAACACCCCGCAGGATCAGATTCTCTGGGATGTCGGTCACCAGGCCTATGTCCACAAGATGCTCACCGGCAGACGCCACAAATTCGGCACCCTGCGGCAGTTCAAAGGACTTTCCGGTTTCATCAGCCCGGCAGAGTCCGACTATGACGCTTTCGTCGCCGGGCACAGCTCCACATCGGTTTCTCTTGCGGTGGGAATGGCCCTTGCCCGCGACCATCTCAAGAAAGACCACAAGGTAATCGCTCTTATCGGCGACGGCGGTCTCACTGGCGGCATGGCCCTGGAAGCCCTCAACCATCTCGGTCATATCCAGCGTGATGTGCTGATTGTTCTCAACGACAACGATATGTCCATCAGCGAGAACCTCGGCGGTTTCTCCCAGTATATGAAGCGGATCAAAGAGACCTTTTTCTACCGCGACATCAAAGAGAAGATCGACCTCATCGAAGACCGCCTGGACGAGCTTTCGCTCGATCCCAAGCTCTGGAGCCTGATCACTTCGGTGAAGCAGGAGGCGAAAGAGCGCATCGTCACCCCCGGTATCGTGTTCGAAAAACTCGGGATCAATTATTCCGGTCCTGTGGACGGTCACGATGTCGGTGCTGTCATCGAGGCTCTGGAGAGCGTCAAGGGTGAAAAACGCCCGCATCTGCTCCACCTAATCACCCGCAAGGGCAAGGGCTACGAGCCTGCCGAGAACAATTCGATCAAGTATCACGGCGTCAAGGCATATTCTCTCGAGCCGGTGCTCCGCGAGAAGACCCCGGAGAAGACGAAGAGCCTGACTTATTCCCATGTCTTCACCGACAGCCTCATCGATCTTGCCGAAAGCGAGCCGGATCTGGTGGCGATCACTCCTGCCACCGCCGAAGGTAGCGGTCTGGTGAAGTTCTCCAAGGTCTATCCCGAGCGCTTTTTCGATGTCGCCATCTGCGAGCAGCATGCCGTCACCATGGCTGCCGGCATGGCCAAATCCGGGCTCAAGCCGGTGGTCTCGATCTACTCGACTTTCTTGCAGAGAGCCATGGATCAGGTCATCCACGATGTCGCCATCATGAATCTGCCGGTCATCTTCGGTGTCGACCGGGGCGGTCTGGTGGAAGACGGCGAGACCCACCAGGGCGTTTTCGATATCGCTTATCTGAGAAGCATCCCCAATTTCACCGTTCTCGCTCCCCGGGACGCCCGGGAGCTGCGCAATATGCTCTATAGCGCCATCCGGGAGAACAAGGGACCGGTAGCGGTGCGCTTCCCTCGTGATACCGCAATCGGTGCTGATACCATGGCGGTCGGTCCCGACGCTTTCGAGACTATCGATTTCCGCAAATGGGAAACTCTTGTAGAAGGCTCATCGCCGCTCACTATCCTGGCTTTCGGATCCATGGTCCAGACCGCTCTCGACATGCTGCCGGCCCTCAAGGCTATCGGTCTTGCACCGTCGGTGGTGAACGCTCGCTGTGCCAAGCCTCTCGATGAGAAGCTCCTGGGAGAGCTCCTGAGCGATCCTGACGGTCATATCATTACCCTTGAAGAAGGTTGCCTGTCCGGTGGTTTCGGCGCCGCAGTGATGGAATGGACTGCCGGAGAGCAGATGCGCAATCCGCAGGCGAAGCTCGCCAGAGTCCTGCCGGTGGCTCTACCCGATCAATTCATTCAACACGGCTCCCGGGAGCCCCTTCTCGAAGAGTCGGGTCTCAGCACCGCCCGGGTCACCGAGATCATCTCGTCTTACTGGCAGGCTCTTTAGCGAAATCGGCCAGGCGCAGGACTTCCGGCCCGTTGCCATCGTCGTAAGAAATCGTCGAGCTCTTGATCCTGTCGATATGGAAGCCGTACTCGGCGTAGATAGAGTGCAGAAAAGTGCTTTTCACAAGGCCGGGCAGAAGAGGCTTTTCTTTCACTAGCGAGATTGTTTCGGATCCGGCAGAAAAGTATCCGCCCTGATCGAGATAAGCCACTATCTTGCCTGTGTCTGAGCTCAGGCTGGCAATAGGCAGGCTTGGCTGACTGTCAGAGAGGAAAATGGCCAGGCCGGCAAGAAATACGGGGACGGGCAGAAACAGGAGCCACCTGAACTTCTCGATTTTTTGACCCAGTTTTGGAGGCATCATGAGAGCGCTGATGAGAGGCAGAATGAGTAGTCCAAGGCCGGCGATGCGGTCATAAATGGGATTCGCCAGGGCTATGTGGAAACAGGTGAGATTGAGCAGACCCAGAACGAAAAAGACCAGGGGGAGATAGAAGACTTTCCGGAGGTCTCCCAGATTGCGAGTGACCTGTACAGCAGAATAAACGATGATAGCGGCGAAGACCGCGAGGACCACATATTCGATGCCGTTGTGCCAGAAAAGCCCGGCGGCGCCGAACAGGGCTGCCAGCCCGATACCGGCTGAGCTCAGGCTGGTTTTTCTCGGGCTTGCCAGGTTCATCGCGGACCCTCGTCTATCTGGATCCTATCAAAATTCAGACTTCTCGCCTGCCTTCCATGGCCCGGCTCAGGGTGATGTCGTCGGCATATTCGAGATCGGCTCCCACCGGCAGCCCGAAAGCGATACGGGTGACGGTCGTCCCCAGGGGTTTGACGAGATTGCCGATATAAAGACAGGTAGCGTCCCCTTCGATGGTGGGGTTGATGGCGAGAATCACTTCTTTGACGTTCTCGTTGTGAATGCGGTTGATCAGCTCCCGGATGCTTAGCTGATCGGGTCCCCGTCCCTCCAGGGGCGAGATGAGCCCGGTGAGGACATGATAGTTGCCGCGAAATTCTCTGGTGCGCTCCAGGGCGATGACGTCCCGGGAGTCGGCGACTACACAGAGGGTATTGCTGTCACGGCTGCCGTTACGGCAGATCTCGCAGGGGTCGGCGGCGGAGAGGTGAAAGCACCGGCTGCAGTGGCGGACTTTCTCTTTCGCATCCACCAGGGAGTCGGCGAACTCCCGGACGTCCTCCTCGGTCATATTGAGGATGCAGAAAGCCATTCTCTGTGCTGATTTCGGACCGACGCCCGGGAGCTTCTGAAATTGCTCTATGAGCCTGGCCAGAGGCGGTGTGAAAAACATCCAGGGACCCTGAGCTAGAAGGGACCCATGCCCGGGGGCATGGGAAGCCCGCCGCCGGGACCGATATAAGGAGCCATTTTCTGCTGGGCGAGGTTCTGGCATTTCTTGATGGCATCGTTGACCGCCATCACCACGAGATCTTCTAAAGTCTCGGCGTCTTTGGGATCGATGGCGTCCGGGCTGATCTTGGCGGACTTGAATTCCATCGCGCCATTGCATGTGACTTTTACCGAGCCGCCTCCGGCGCTTCCTTCGATGATCGTGTTCTGGAGCTCGTTCTGGATCTCGAAGATCTTCTCCTGCATCTTGCTGAGCGACTGGAACAATTGATTCATATCAGGTTGCATCTTTCTCTCCCGGCTTGGTGCCTGGCAATTATCGCACTTATTGCTCCCCGTAAATCTTTCTTAATTGAGTCTTAAAGGGGGTCTCACTAGTACGTATACTAAATATGCGACTTCTGCTGTCCCTACCGGGAGTATGTCCATGGCTGACTACGAAAGTGAGCAAAAGGGAAACAAGGGAAACTCAGAGAGTACCGTAGAAGGTATGCTCAGGCGATTCGTCTTGCTGGTTTCATTCGGACCGGGGGTTTTGGGATTCCTGTGGCTAATTGGTCGAATCTTAAGACGCTAGCGCTGCGGGACCACCTGAATGCCCTGGCCAAGCGCAACCCGTCCTACTTCGAGAAGTATGACGGGCTCGAGGACGAGTTCGGATTCGACCTGGGTACCTTCGCGAAGTGGGAGCCCTTCTTCCGTTTCCTCTTCGAGGACTATTTCAAGGTCGAGGTGAGGGGTATCGAGCATATCCCCGAGACCGGGCGCACGCTCCTGGTGGGCAACCATTCCGGGCTCTTGCCCCTGGATGGCGCCATGATCACCGTGGCCATGTGCAATTTCCACAAATCGCCCCGGCGGGTCCGCTATCTGGTCACCGACTGGTTTTTCCAGGTTCCGGGGCTGGGCCCCTGGATCCGCGAGACCGGTCAGGTCCGGGCTACTCTCGAGAATGCTCGGAGTCTGCTTGACAATGAAGAGATAGTCGGGGTCTACCCTGAAGGCATCAGAGGGGTGGGCAAGCCTTTCAAGGACAGATACAGGGTCCTGGGCTTCCATCCTGGTTTCGTGCAGATGGCTATCGAGAAGCAGACACCGATTATTCCAGTGGCTACGGTAGGCGGCGACGAGATCTTCCCGAACTTCGTCAATGTCAAAGAGATCGCCAGGCTGCTCCATATGCCTTTCTTCCCCATCACTCCGACATTTCCGTGGCTGCCCTTCCCGCTCATGTTCTTTCCCCTGCCTGTACGGTGGCTGATAAACATCCATGAGCCTATCCATCTGGACTATCCTCCCGAGAAAGCCCGGGACAAAAAGCTTGTTCTCTCCCTCGCCCGGGAAATAGAGTATGTAATCCAGAAAGATCTGAACGACCTTCTGCGCAGGCGGAAGTCGACCTTTACGGGCTGGGATGAAGCAGACAAATAATCCGAAGGCAGGGAGATCGAGATGAGTGAATTCAGCTCCACCTACAGGGACTTCGTCAAGAAGTCGGTGAAATCGGACCGTTATTACGGCTTCGATCTCAAAGCCCTGGCGCGTCTGGAGCCGGTTCTCAAGTTCCTTTATCAAGATTGGTGGAAAGTCGAGTTCAGCGGTCTCGAGCTTCTTCCGAAAAGCGGTCCCTGCGTGATCGTCGGCAATCAAGGGAGCGTGCTGCCCTGGCAGGCAATCATGCTGCTCTATGCGATGATGGCCGATCGCAAGAATCCCCGCCGTCTTCATATCATGTACGATCTCGACTGGATCGAGGACGAGCGTCTTCATGCGTTTCTGGTGGAGATTGGCTTCGTGCCCTGGTCTTCTGCCAATATGAAGCGGTTGTTCGAAAAAGGCGAAATCGTCGCTATTTTTCCCGAGGGGCTAAATGCATTATCCAAGCCTTTCTCCCAGCGCTATCGCCTGCAGGGATTCGACTGGACCAGGCTCCTGCCCGTGGTGGAAGAAGGTCTTGAGATTTTTCCCCTGGCTACCCTGGGCTGTGACGAGGCTGTTCCGATCCTGGCCAAATCAGGCTCCCTGGCGGAGAAACTCCATCTCCCCTTCTTTCCGATCACACCGTTTTTCCCCTGGTTCCCCTTCCCGTTCAATTTCGCCTCTCTGCCGGTGCACTGGAAAATGAGCTTGATGAAGAGCGTTAAGTACGAGAAGACCAAAAAACGCGAGCAGATCGAGCTTGTCACCAAAGAGCTCAGCGGTGTCCTGGAAGGCGGCATACAGGCGGAGCTCAACAAGCTGTTCCGGCATCGCGACCGGATCTTTTGATGGTATTGTCAGCGGTGCAAACCACCGACCTTCAAGGTGATCGCTGGTTCTAGTTGTAATGGTCCCTATCTGGTAGTCTAAATAGGGATATTCTGCCCTCCCGGAAGTCATGTACCGTCCAGCCAAACCGCACTCCATCAACCTGCCGAGGCTCGAGGCCCTGCCGAATATCGAGAACATCACCTATGTGATGACTCGTTCCCGGGAGGCGCCCAATACGCCGGTGGAGCTTTCCTGGGCCCTGGGCGAGTCCCTGATGATTTATCGGCTGAGAAGCACCACTACCCTGGAGAGCTCGGAGCCCACCTGGGACCTCCTGGTCGGAGAAGGTCGCGATGAGATCCAGGCCTGGACCTATCAGACAGGCGATGTCGCCCTGGTTCTCAATCTGGTGCTCTCCGAGTCCACCGACACGATGACCTCGGGCATGGACCAGTCGGCGCTCCTGGGCGAGACCGCCAGCCGCAATACCGGTATGACCGGGTCTTACAGCACCTCGCTTCTAGGGTTGCAGTCTCTCACCTCCACCCACGGCTCTCTGCCGATTTTCACCCCGAACCAGGCAGGCAAGGCGCCGACAATGGAAGGCACCCTGGAGGACATGCCTGTGCCTTCCCTCTTGCAGTCCACCTCGATGGGGAAGATGACCGGCAAGCTGACCATCACCAATGAGCAATCGGCTGCGGAACTATACTTCGTCGAAGGTGATCTGGTTCATGCCCAGGTAATGAACCTCAAAGGCGACCAGGCGATCATGGAGCTGGTCACCTGGGAGAAAGGCAAGTTCTATTTCTACCGGGATGAGCGTACCAACCAGAAGACCGTGACCAGGCGGGTGGATGCCCTCCTGATGGAGAGCGTCACCCTGCTCGATCAGAGCAAATTCCTTCTCGAGTCCGGGCTCAAGATGGAGACCTATATCGCCAAGAAGGACCCCAATCTTACCGAAACCGGCTTCGAGGAGCGCATTTCCAAAGGCGCCCCCTGCGATATGAATCTGCAGAAGCAGTTCTACCTGCGCCTGGACGGCAACAGCACTCTCTTCGACATTCTCCGCGAGCGCCCCATGGTGAAGAAAGACTGGGTGCCGGTGCTCTTCAACATGCTCCAGTGCGATCTCATCGCTCTTTCGGACAAGCCCCTGATCCGGGACAAGACATCGCTTCTCAAGTCCACCGTCCTCGACCGCAGTGCCATCGATTCGGTAGCCAGGACTTTCATCCGTCCGGATACGGGTCTTTATTCATATACGGCATTTCAATATTTCCTCGAGCAGGAGCTCTTCCGCTTCCAGTATTACGGCTCGCCTTTCACTGTGGTGGTTTTCGAGATCTGGACCATGGGTCCTCAGAAGCTCGAGTCCCTGCCTATCCCGGCTGTAGCCGAGGCCGGGCGGCGAGTCAACAAGCTCAAGCGCAGCATCGACATCCTCGCTCATTTCGAGGCGCTTAACTACGCTCTCCTGCTGCCCAACACAGAATGTGCCTCAGCAGCAATTTTCGCTCACCGGATAATCGAGGTCCTGACCTCGGCAGCGCTCTCGCCTCAGCTCGATCCTACTCGTCTGGCCGCCGCTTTCGGGATCGCGGGCATTCCCGAGGACTGCAAAGACGTGGGGCTTCTGCTTTCCGCCTGTAAGGTGGCGAAAAACGTCGCTCAGAAAGCCGAGTTTCCGATAGTCATGTTCAAGGATCTTCAGGCTCCGAGCCAGTAGGTCAGGCTGTGCGGAGCTCCGAGACCTCCTGCATCATTCGCAGAAGGGTGCGCTGGGCCCGGTGGCTGACATAGGGATTCTCGTCATCGGCGAGAACCTTGAGGACAGCAAGGGGCACAGTATAGCTCTCCGCCAGCCGGAGACGTACGTCCGGGCTCGAATCATGAACGAGCTTCCAGACTGTTTTCATCGAGGTGTTCATATTTTCGGCTACCGCAGCGCGGACCTGGGCGTCCTCGTTCACCGCCAGACGGGCCAGGGTCGTGGAGTGGGCGCGAGGATGCTCGGCTATGCGCTCGAGAAGCGGGCTGGGCGCATTGCGTGTGAGATGATCCAGCACCGGCGGCGGTGTATTGGGATTGATCGCCAGAAGCCATCTGATCCTTGCGGCTTCAAGCGCAGCAGCCTCTTTGAGAGCGACTCTCCGGGCTTCTGTTTCAGCGTCTGTTTTGGTCTTAGTGTTAGTCATAGTTGTCGTCGTCGTCTCCCCCGATTCGGAGCTGTTATCCCCATCTTTGTTGCACAACAACACTTTGAGAGCTTCCCTTATCTGCTGCTCCGGTCTTTCCCAGTGAAAAGAGTAAGCAAAAGACAGGTCGTATTGCTCGGTTTCGGAAAAGCGTTTGTTGTCCTCTTTGCTCACTGCATCGTTCCAGCTTCGAATTCAGTTGTTTTTCAAGGCCCCCAAGGCTGATGGAGGTGGTGAGCAATATGCTTACATACATTATGCCGTGTGCCCCTGACAACGACCGCTAAGTTTGTATATATATTCCTATAGGAAACCTCTAAAAGCCGGTCCTGTGGAGCCCTTTGTATCCCGCTCTCGGTAAGGTTTATGCCCGGGACCTATATAAGGAAGGGACCGGATCGATTATAAGTTTGCTCTGACAAAAATATAGCTATGCCCTAATCCGCATCAGAGGTCGATTGTCTATCATGAAAGTGTCGGTTGGATAAAGTTCGACCGGCAAAAAATTTCAGGAAATCGGCTATGGAGGTGCAAGAGCAGGGGCGTTACGATTTGCGGTACATCGGCAAACTGATGAAGGCGTCAAGCAAAAGCCGTACACCGTGCCAGTTCCTCCATAGCCAGTACTAATTTTTCAAGAGCGATTCTGCCATACTCTGCGAATAGAATTCGGCCCAGCCGGGTTCTATTCGTTTTTATGGGTTTTCAGCGAGGATAGTGCTGCCACGCATGCTCTCCCTCCATTTGCCCCAGAGGTGATGAGTGGCAGCAGATCTATCTTCTGACTGCCAATCATGGTTGTCAAGTAAAAGCTTGTAGCCCAGCCGCTGAAAGCCGGATGTTGCGTAAGCAATAAAAAGCCTTGCCGCTGAACCTGTTAGGGCATATAGTTAAATTGGTTCCCGTTCCGCAGGCTCTTGCCGCGCGCTCTTATAAGCGGTGAATTCAGGAGTAAAAACAGGCAGTCATGCGCGGTATTCAATTTCTTCTCGGTTGTGCCTTCGGCTTCTTCTTCTTCTTCCTGGCTATTTTCAAGGAGGACAGGAGAATCGGCTGGACTGCGCCTTCCGACCTGGCCATGACTCTGGACGGCGATTGCCGTATCCGCTCGGTCAGCCCTGCCCTGCTCTATCGGCTCGGCTATCGTGCCGATGAGATTGTCGGTCTTTCGCTTCTCAAGCTGGTCCATGCCAACGATTCTCAGGCAGTGACCCGGGAATTCCGCCGGGCCAAGAACGAAAGTTTCTCCACCACCTGGGATGCCAGGCTGCTGAGCCGGGATGAGTCGGTGGTCGAGTTCCGGTTCAACATACACTGGTCCTATCCGGTAAGACAGTTCAGCTGTGTGCTCTCGGAGCTGGAAACAGCCGTTCCGGCAGTCTGAGCGGGCCTCTCGAGGATTTAATCTAAATCTGCGTAATTCCACGTAGGGTGGGCGTCTCGGGTTGTTGACATCGCCCCGGGGCGAACCTAAACTAGACTAACTATCGACACCCCCGCCGTTCGTTCTGACCTATGAAAAAATACCTCCTCGCAGTTTTGACCGCCGCTACCGGCACTTTACTAATGCTTCCAGCCAGCGCCCAGCAAGCCGGATTCACTCCCGGTTATGTCGGAGCTCCCGGTTATCCTGCTCCGCCAGCTTATGGCGCGCCTCAGGGTTACGGCCAGGCCGCCCCGGGCTATGCGCCTGCCATGGGGGCTACCCCTGGCTTCGTGCAGCCTGCCGCCGCTGGAGCTGCCGGATCAGCAGATCCTTATTACCAGCCTAATATGCAAACGCAGACCCAGGGCTTCGATGCCACCGAAGGCAACGCTCTCAGTCCTTACGAGCAGCAGGAGCTGGCTCTGAAAGAGTCCAGGATGCTCCAGGAGCTCGACGATATGAAGCGGCGCCGGGAGATGGACGAGAGTTATCGCAATGCCGACCAGTCCAGCCCGGCTGATTTCCAGCAAGGGGTCGCCGCCAGAGAAGACCGTCATGGCGGCCGTTTGCGCAAAGCCATGGGCAAGATGGGCACGGCTCTCCGCTCCACCGCTCAGGTAGCAGCTCCTGCCGGAATGGCTGTCGGATCTATCTTCCTGATGAAAGCCGTGCTCGGCTCCAGCGGATATATGCCG
>JAGQHH010000546.1 GCA_020431945.1 Cyanobacteria bacterium HKST-UBA02
GACTACGATCGGGAGACAGCCAAGATCCAGTACAAGCAGAGCTACAAAGACATCGCCACCCTCACCCGGGCTGTGCACGATCGCTATCCGGCCCTGCCCATGTTCCTCATCGGCGAGAGTCTGGGCGCCGGCATGGCGCTTCATATCGCCGCTGATATGCCTGAGATCATCGACGGTGGCCTGGTCCTCTCCAGTCCGGCGATCAAGCGCCGCATGTATCTATCTCCCCGGGTGGTAATCGACACGGTGAACGTCATGTGCCGACCCACCAAAGAAGTCGACATCACGCCCTATATCAAGGCTCTGGCCTCCGAGAGCAGCCAGGTAGCCCGGACCACCCTCATCGATCCCCTGGTGCGCAAGCGCCTGACCGTCTGGGACATGGTCCGTACCTTCCGGTTGATCAGGAGCAATGTCAAATTCGCCCGGGGCGTACCTCCTCAGATTCCGGTCCTGATCATCCAGGGCGATCGCGATCGTGTCATCGACAGCAACGGCGTGGCTGTGCTTGTGGAGCATCTCAAGTGTACCGATCAGACAGTGAAGTGGTTCCCGGGCAAAGGGCATCTTCTCCTGGAAACGCCGCACATAGAGCCTGAGACCAGACAGACGGTGAGCTCCTGGCTTCTCGGTCATCTGGACAGCGCCAGACCTATGAAAGCCTCTCGCTGAGCCGATTCTTCCAATCTATTTTTCCAGCAGGTTTTCCAGCAGGACAAGATTGCCGTCTTCCATGTACTGTTTCGAGTACTCGAGATAATTGCGCCAGTTTCGCTCGAAGCGCTCTTTGTCCCGGGGGTGGACCCGACGTACGACTCTGGCCGGTATCCCCATGAGCAGGCTGTTTTCCGGGACTATCATGCCCGGAGCGACCACGGCTCCGGCAGCGACGATAGAGCCGGAGCCTATATGGGCGCCGTCTAGAATCACCGCTCCCATGGCTATCAGACAATCCGAGTCTATCCTGGCTCCATGGATGACGGCTCCATGCCCCACGGTTATGCGGTCTCCCAGCTGGACGCCGTGCTCGTGGGTGACATGCATCACCGAAGAGTCCTGGACATTGGTGTTCTCGCCAATCTCGATACTGTTTATGTCTGCCCTGATAACAGTGTTGAACCAGACGCTGGCTCCCTGTTTCAAGACCACCCTGCCGATCACCACGGCAGTGGGCGCCACATAAGCTGTCTCGTGGATCTGAGGGCGATGTTCCAGGAATTGATAAATCATGATCATCATTTTGACACCTGTATGACCTTTGATTTATCCGGGATCACTTGTCAATGTACGCCGGAGCCGAATATGCCTGGTATATGGATTGCTTGTCAGGTGAACTACACAACTATTAACAGGTCTCAATCAAGGCATATTCATTCATGGTTCAGACCTGGGCATGTCTCGAAACCAGCCCAGGTTAAACGCTTGACGGGTTCGAGCCGGTGAAAAATGTTAGAATCTATAGCCAGGAACTAGGAGATTTGATAATGCCTGTTTTTGAACAACCCATGCGGAAGCTTCTTGGAACCCTCTCTCCGACCATCACCTGGCTATACGAGCAGGGATCGGTGGATGTGGGCTCGGTTCCGGAAGATCATCTGGATGCGATCAAGCAACTGGAGCGAATCGGGGTCGTTCACAAGCGCAACAATCGCTGTTACGAGCTTCAAAAAATCCGTCTCAAAAAACTCATGGGCAATCTCGGCATGGAGCGTCTCAGCCCCAATGAGCCTAATATCTTTCCCGAGCCTCCGACGTCTCAGACCCTGAACTGACACCAATCATCGAATCAGACGACCTGGACCTCCGATCTTTCCGCAGTCTCGAATGGGACCGCCTGCTCTCCTTTCTAGCCGAGGAGGCGCTCTCGGTCTATGGCAGGGAGATCTGTGCCAGCCATCGCCTCAGTCTCGATCGAAAAGAAATCAAGACTCTTTTGAGCCAGACCACCGAGGCGGAGGCTGTGCTGTCCAGTCAGTCGCCGCTCCTGGTGGATCCGGTGCCGGATCTGCGTGATATCCTCGCCAGGCTCTCCCGGGGAGCCCTGCTCAGCAATCTTGATCTGTTACGGGTTCGGGATGTGCTGGGTCTGGCAAGTCGCGTAAAGAGCTCGCTTTCTCTCATGTCTCCGGACACCTTCGGGGCCCTCACGGCTTTTTCCCCCAGGCTCTATCCTCTGGCGGAAGTTCGTAAAGAGCTGTTCGACTGTCTGGACGACCGGGGCGATGTCAAAGACGATGCTTCACCGGAGCTGAAACGGCTTCGCAATGGCATTCGCAAGCTTCATGAGGAGATCAAGAAAGATCTCAACCGGCTCATTCACTCGGCCTCCATGTCCCAGGTTCTCCAGGAGCCCATCATCACCCAGCGGAACGGGCGTTATGTCCTGCCGGTGGACGCCAACAAGCGGGGCTCTTTCACCGGTATCGTCCATGACAGCTCCCAGTCCGGTCTCACGGTCTATATCGAGCCCATGTCTGTGGTGGAGCCCACGAACAAGATAAGGCTATTCGAAGCGGAAGCGGAGCGCGAGGTAGAGCGGATACTCACCGGGCTTTCCCGGCTCTGTTTCGAGAATCTGGCCCAGATCGAGGCGGACTTTCTCTGTCTCACCGATCTCGATGTGATCATGGCCCGGGCCCGACTCTCTCTCCGCTACGGTGGGTTCGCCCCGGAGCTGAGCAGCGATGACCGCATCGAGCTTCTGGATGGGCGTCACCCCCTGCTCGTGCTCAAGGGCGAAAAAAGAGTGGTGGGAAATGATTTCAGCCTCGGTGGCGGGGACCGCACTCTGGTGATCACCGGACCGAACACCGGCGGCAAGACGGTGCTTCTCAAGCAAGTCGGTCTGATGGCGTTGATGGTGCGGGCTGGTATGCATCTGCCGGTGAAGCCCGGCTCTAAGATCCCGGTGTTCCGCAAGGTATGGGCGGATATCGGGGACGAGCAGTCTCTGGAACAGAGTCTCTCGACCTTCTCATCGCATATGCAGAACATAGTCAGAGTGGTGGAGAATGCCTCCCCGGGCACTCTCATTCTTCTCGACGAGATTGGTGTCGGTACGGATCCCCGCGAGGGCGCCGCCATCGCCGAAGCTGTCCTGGAGCATCTCACCGACTCCGGCGCCCTGACGGTGACAACCACTCACTACAGCGAGCTGAAGCTCCTGGCCTATGAGAAAAAGGGCTTCCTGAACGGCAGTCTGGAATTCGACGAGGCGACCCTGGCTCCCACTTACAAACTGCGCCCCAATTTGCCGGGAAGCTCGAAAGGAGTGGTTATTGCCGAGCGCCTGGGTCTGAGCGCCGCAGTTGTTGAAAGGGTGAGAAATCTTCTTGATCAGGGCTCCGGCGATCTGGATAAGACCATGGCCGAGCTCGAGTCCCGCCTTCTCAGGCTGGCGGAGGCCGAAGACGAGGCGACTGAGAGGTCTCGTATCCTCAGGCAGAGCGAAGAGAGGCTGAAGACCGAGGAGGAGTCTCTGGCGAGAAGACGTCTGACCCTGGAGAAACAGGCAGCCGGTGTTTTCGAGGAACAGTACCGGGAGGCTGCCGACAGGATCAAGAATCTCACCCGGGAGTTGCAGGCCGGACCGAGCCTGAAAGCAGCTCAGAAGGCCAGGGACGAGCTGGTCTCTATCAAAGAGTCTCTCGATGCCGCAGGCCGGCAGGCGGAGCCTGTCTCGAAAGAGCCTGCCGGGGTGGAGCCGGGCCAGCATGTTCTGATCGCTTCTCTCAATCAGAGAGGTGTCGTGGAATCGGTGAAGGCTGAAGACAGCAAAGCCATGGTGATCTGCGGCAGCATGAAAGTGAATGTCTCTCTGGAGGATCTGGTTCCGGTTCAGGCTCCTGCCAGGGCCAGAGTAAAGCCAGGAGCGGTCCGCAAGAAACAACGTAATATCAAAAGCGGTGCGGAGACGGCTCATCGAGATCAGTTGGACAGTTTCGTCTCCACCAGCATCAACACTATCGACCTCCGGGGAAAGCGGGTTGACGAGGCCCTGGATCGGCTCGAGGAGTTTCTCGACAGCTGCATGGTCTCTCAGATAAGTCCGGTCATGGTCATCCACGGACACGGCACCGGTGCGGTCAAATCCGCCACCCGGAGCTATCTATCGGACTCTCGATATTGCCGGCGATTTCGGCCGGGCGAGCTTTTCGAGGGAGGCGACGGTGTCACTGTGGTGGATTTAAACTGAAGCCTGTCCAGAATTTCCAGGGACTGTATAGAGATGGTTGAGCCCGGCTCGCCCGAAGTGAAGATAAAATTTTCGCACCCTGTGGAGTTTCCTACGTAGTTTTCCCACATACATCCGCGGGAATGATCAATTAAGCTAGGCGCTACGGGCTGTTTTGCGCAATGAATGAGGTCCCCCCCAATGGCTTTTGAAACTGGCGATGCCAATTCTAAAGGTGGCAATCAACAACAAGGATCTGTTGTCGATGACATTTTGCACTTGAAGGATGACAAAGGATCCGGACAGGCTGCCGATACTACCGGCCAGGCTCAGGGTCATGGTCAGGTCAAAGATCAAGGGCAGGGGCAGGGGCAAGGACAGGATCAGGGAGAGAACGCCACAGTACAGGCCAGTGACACCACCGGCCGTCACGATGACGCAGTAACCGGAGACCCTGCGCAGGTCAGTCGCCAGGCCACCGAGCGTCTCAGCACCGAAGCCCATGAAACCGAAGTAGAGCAGGCCAACAGCGGCGGACCCAAGCCTGTTCCGAAAGAACTCGAAGGCGAGATCGTTTTCGATCAGCCTGCTCCTCGCCGGGAAGCAACTGACAATGCCGGTGATAATACCGGTGGTCGAGTCGAGACCCTGGACGAGATCATAAGGAATGCCGGCGCCATTCAGAAAGAAGTGAACGACGTCGTCCAGCATATGGATGCTGCCGGTGCCAGGCTGCGTGAGATAAATGTAGGCAATCCCAGTGAGCAGGAAAAGGATCAGAGACTGCTCCGGGCCATGGATTCCTTTACCGAAGCGACCAAGGTGGTCACTCCCGAGGAGCAGGAAGCTTACAAGCGCCAGCGCGAGATCGTCAAGAAGGCAATGGAGTCCGAGACCGATGTCGAGAAGCTCAAAGAGCTCAAGATCATCGAGCGCAACCTGAATGTTCTCGAGCATGCTCCGGGATTCACCAGGGGTAATGCGGCCCTGGCGCTCTATCAAGCCGGCAAGATCAGACCGGTGGAGATGGACGGACAGATGATTTCGCCGGCTCGTAAATGGCTCGAAGATGCGATCAAGGCTGATCCCAGTCTGATTCGCGATGAGAATTTCCACCGCCGCCGCCGGGAGATCGAGCGCAAATTCGATGTCGATATCGCCAAAGATATGATCGACTTTATAGATACCTCGGCTCGCTCTCAAGGTTCGGGCCAGGACCGGGTCCAGGGTCAAGGACAGGATCAGGGACAAGGGCAAGATCAGGGACAGGGCCAGGACCGGCCACGCCCAGTGGGCGATGGCACCGACAATGGTGTGGAGCAGACTCAGCCCGGCAACCTCTCGCCATCGCGCAACGGCAAGTCACCTTACGAGAACGCTGCTGCTGCCTTCCAGGCAGTATCAGTAGTGGACGAGTCCGGCACCAGGCACATCAAGTGGCCGGACGATCCCGCCGAAGCCCAGCGCATAAAAGCCCAGTTCGAGCAGGCTATTGCCGATGCCGATGCCGGCGACACTCCGAACCGAGCGGCACTGGAAGAGCGCATCGCCGACGCCGAGAACAAGAAAGTCCAGACCCAGCTCGAGACCAGCAAGGGTACCGAGACGGTTGCCCAGACTGCCGTCCGGGTCACTCAATCGATGACCCAGGTCTTCGGCAATCTGCCTGCCGAGAAACAAGATCCGGCCAAGGATCTCTTCGTCAAGATGAACGAAGCGAAGACCATGGACGACTACCAGAAGAGCGCCACCGAGCTCAAGACCCTGGTGGGCGAGAACCCCGAGTTCGATACTCTCATGGCCGACCATGCCAAGGCCGCCGAGACCTATATCAATTTCAGCAATCAATCCGAGCTTCTCTCTCGCAAGCTGGCATTCGAGGTCAACGATTCGGCTACGGTCCGCTCCCTTTATGCCACCGCCCTCAAAGAAAGCGGCAATGCCGAAGATCAGACCAAGGTCAAAGAGCTCTCTGCCGACGCTTACGGTCGCAATATCGATGGCACGCTCATCGATCAGTTCCGCAACGATGCCCTGGCTAACGGCGTCACTCCCGCGACCTTGCTCGATGCCGCTCTCAAGCGTCCCGAGCAGGACAAGGATGGTGGCTCTTACGGTGGCATGAGCCTGGATGTGATGGCCGCCGAGGCCAGTCTTCTATTCAATATCGCCCGTGGTGCGAACAAGCCGGAAGGCGAGATGCCGGATCAGGCGACCCTCACCGCCAACACCGCTGCCGCCCTGGAGCAGTTCGGGCCTCTCTTCGATCGCCTGGAGAACGTCACTGGTGGCAAGGTCACCGAAAGCGAAGCCAATCGCGCCAAGATCATCGAGCAACGTGACCAGCTTCTCCCGCAGGAGCCCGAGAAGAAAACCAGAGCCCTGGAGCTCCAGGGGCAGATCAGCGGTTTCGACGGTTTCAACGATGCCGAGATCGACAAGGCGAGAGTCCTGATCACTCCCGATGCCAGCGCCGAGGACGTAGCGGCTGCCCGCAAGGCCCTCACCGACGGCGGCAAAGGCGAATGGCTGGGCAAATTCGACGAATGGCGCGGTCTTGTCGGCGACAATGCCGGCAAGCTCCTGATGCTCCAGGGTCTCGAATACAATAATGATAGCCAGACAGTCACATTCAGAGACCTGCAGTTCCGCGCCCGGGGTATGCATTCCCAGGCTCTCCTGGACGGCGGCAAGCCGGAGGAAGCGAAAACCAAGCTCAAAGAGGCCCTGGACGGACTTCCCGAGGATATGAGAGGGCAATATGCCGGCAGCCCCAAAGTCAGCGAGCTGGCAGGCAAGGTCGGTCTCGATCTCGCTCCCTATAATCCCGTGGCCAATCAGGGCGATCAGGGTACCGGCGATCGCACAGGCGATCAGGGCCAGGGTCAAAGTCAGGGTACTGTAGATCGCACCGCTGATGGTGGCGATGCCGCCCTGCCTCCCAGAGATGCGCGCCTCGCCAGTATGTCGGATACCGAGCTCATGCAGTCGATCGTCGACGCAGCCACGGTCAAGGTCAAGGCCACCGACGCCGAAGGCAAGGTCACCGAAGGCATTCTCGAAAACAACGATCTTATCCAGAAGAATATTCAACCGATCAGAGTCGGTCTCGAAGAGCTGATTCGCCGCAACGACAGCATCGCCATGGACGGCAAGATCGTCCCCTTCGACTATGAAGAGGAAGCCCGCAATGTGGCGAAGATGCAGGAGATGCTCCGCACCGGCAAGAATCCCGATACCGGCGAGACGGTCAATCTTACCGACGCCGACCGCTTCCAGTTGCACCGCGGCATCATCAATACTTTCCGGATTGCTCAGAACCAGGTGGATTATCGCCTGCAACTCGCTGAGAAGCTGAGAGTAGCCGGCCAGTACGAGGATGCGACCCGGTATTACAACGAGGCCATTGAAAAGGCCGACTTGATCAAGAAGAACTTCATGCCCGACGGCAAGGACATGATCAAAGCCGAGATCGAGCTGGCCTCCACCGATACCGCAGCCATGGACAATGCTCCGCGCTTCCCCGTGGAAGCCGGTGGCGAGCCCTCGGTAGGCTATGCCGATGTTCTCAACGAAGGAATCGCCAGGATCTCCGGAGCTTCTGGCTCCTCGCCTCTGAGACTGGCGCCGGTCGAAGCTCGTATATATGCCGCCAACCATGCCCTGGGCGCCAAAGCCGAGAACTCCGGTCAGTTCCGCCCCGGTGTCACCTTCAACGAGAACGGCACCGACAAGCCCATGCCTATCTGGACAGACACTTACGGTCAGCGCCCCGGTTGGAGCGGTGCCGAGGGTGGACGTCTCATTAAAGAAGCGGTGGATCAGTTCGAGTCTATCGAAGGCTATAACCCGCTCAAGGCGGAGAATCAGGCCAGGTCGCAGCTCACAGGTCAGATGGGAGTGCTGGTCGACCGTGCCAAGGGCATGAGCGATGAGCATTTGCAGTCTTTCCTCAAAGAGACCAGCGGATTCGACCAGGCGCTCTCCTTCGGAGCAGCCATGACCGCTGCGGGCTTGCTGCTCGTAGCCACTGCCGGAACCCGAGGCAAGGAAGGCAAACCGGTTGTCGCTTCCATGACGCGCTCTCTGCTGCGCGTGGGAGCAGCCGTCACCGTCGCCGGTGGCGTCCACGCCCTCACTTACAAGGGGCTTACCGGAGAGTGGGAAAGACCTCAGGATGCTCTCTTCCATGGAGCCGCCTCCACCCTCACCGCCGGTGTCATGTACAAGATGATCCGGGGCGAGAAAGGCAATCTCAATCTCATCAACCAGGAGTGGACAGCCAGCGCCATGCGTGGTCTCAGCGCCCGGGCACCGAGGCTCGCCGGTCTGGTGGAGAGGACAGGCGGTACTTTCGGCGATGCCACCGGCAAGATCAGCTCTCAGGACGTGGGCCGGATCGCCGAAGCAGGCGGTTTCGAGACCGCCGAATCGATTGCCGCGGGCTTCCGCCGTATCGGTCTGGATGATATCGCCCTCAAGTTCGATCCGGCTACGAGTGGCTTGAAGGCAGGCACCCGGGCCGGGACTGCCGAGGTAGCCAGGATAATCGAGGCCAATGGTCTCAAGAACAATGTATTCGAGATGATGAGCCTGGTCGGACGCAACACCAAGTTCGACGCCGGTGCCATAGCGCGCTCTCTGGAAGGGCAGGGTGTCCGTACCCTGGACGATTTCGTGGCTATGACCGAGAAGCCTCTCACTTCTCTGCGTGCAGGCAGCCAGGAGATCGTCAAAGCCGGGCTTCCTGACGATACACTGCTGGCCGACGCCGCCAAATCTGGCAATTCAGCTCTGGACGATGCCTTCCTCCAGGCAGCCAAGGATAACAAGATCACCCGGGTAGGCGATCTGAAGAAATTCCTGGCAGAAGGCGGCGGCTACGAGAAGCTGACCATGGCCGAGCGCTGGCCGATTATCCAGGCTATGCGCAATGCCGGTCTCGAAGGCAGCACTTCCATGAGCGAAGTGGCAGCCCGGGGCGTTCAGATCTTCGACGTCGGACTGGGCTCCCGTAACCTGGGTAAAGAGTTCCGTCTCAAGAATACCCAGTCGGCAGCCTTCGCCGAAGCCAGCGAAGGAGTGGCCCCGAGCGGTGTTCGCGAGCGTGTCTCCCAGTGGGGCTCCGATATGTGGTCCGGCGCCAGACGGCAGGTCCAGGTCTCGCCCCTGGAAGTCACCGAAGCCACAAGCGCCCGGGATCTTGCCCGAATGCCTCGCCAGGTGGAGATCTTGCAACGCAACCGCAATTATCTCAAGGGTCTTGTCGGTCTCGGTCTCTACCGCAATACCTCAAGAATCTACGAGCTCACCCAGGGTGGCATGTCTCTTGGCGATGCCTTTGTGACCTCCAACTTCCCGACCCAGCATGTCCGGGACAACGCTTCCATGTCCGAGATCGTGACAGCCAAAGTCATGGGTCCCTTCATGTCGACTCCTCTGGCGCCGCTTCTGACCATGAAGATGTTCTCGCCCACCGGCCGGGCCGTACCTCTGTGGAGCTCGCCAATGGGCAAGACCATGGGTACATGGGGCAAAACCATGGAGTATATCGGTCCCAATCAGAGACTGTGGCAGAACCTCACCTCCACCTCCGCTTCCTCGAGCATGGACGGACTGGTGGCCCGGAGTCTCACCGGAACCCGCAATGCCGTGGTACCCATGGTCGGTCTCAGTACTCCCCTGGCGATCAGCACTTTCTTCGACGACTACGGCGAAAGACAGTTCGCTCAGGACGTCAGAACCAAGCTGGATTATGCCGGTCAGGAGGAAGCCAACGCTCCCTTCGTGGATGGCCATCGCGAGCTCAAGACCCTGCGCGAGTATCTCGACGAGCAGACCAAGAAAGCCTCTGATGAAGCGGCTGCTCGTAAAGCTGCCGAAGACGAGGCCGCCCGCAAGAGAGCCGAAGATGAAGCGGCTCAGAACGCCGGTGAGACCCAGAACGGTGCCGACGCTCAGCCGAAACCGGTGGTCAATGACGGGCAGCCCGGAGGCAATGTCCAGGCCAATCCCGACGACTTCTAACAGGGCGGGGATTTGCCAGGATAAAGACCTCTGGAAAATCTGTCCAAAATGGGCATAATCTGCATATAGACGAGTGTCCCATTACATTCGTTTTTTCATGAGGCTCCTTTCCATGGGCAACCCCTTCGAGCAAAAAGCCGATAACAGCGGTCAACACCACGATACTCCTGCCGGTCTCACTCTGGTCGATATCGCAGTCATGGACAAGCCCGTCAGCACCAAGCCGGCAGGCAACAACGCAGACCAGGCCGGTGACCGCCGTACCGAGACCACCCCGGGTGGCTCGGATAGAGTAGCCGTCAATGACCGGGTCGAGAACAAGGATCCGGATGCGCAGCGCTTCGAAGAACTGAAACGTATGTCGGAGCAGCTTCAGGTGCATGATTCGAGAGTACAGGAACAAGATCGAAAGCTCGAGCTCTATTCGGGCAATCCCTCAGTGGCTGATCCTGAAGTGGTGCGACGCTCCAAGATCACGATCAGGGACGAAGCCAAGGCTGCCATCGATGTTGCCGACACGATCCCGCTCGATGGCGACAACGGTGTTGTCAAGATGCGAGACCGGAACTATGTCCGGATCAGAGATGCTGCCCGAGAACTCGGTTTGCTGCCGGCTTCCACGGGTTCGGATAACGGACTGCAAGGAATTTCCGGCGAAACCCTCGGGGCTATCCGGCAGAATGTCACTCGCGATGCGATGATCGCCAAATACAATGCTCCGGGAACCACCGCCGAGACCCGTCAGAAACTCGACGATCTGCGCAAGCTCATGGAGCGGGACGCTGTCTACGACCAGCTCATCCACGCCCGGAGCTTCACCAATCTGCGGATGGCGGACCAGACTTCCAAAGGCAACACCAATCCCGAACTGAAGCTTGGCGAGGACGTGCCCCAGGGGCAGTATATGGATGGTTTCCGCTATCTGATGCGGGCTCGCCTGCACGAAGAAGAGACCAAATACACCGAGCCCGGTGCCCGGGTGAGCGCTCAGGTCATGGATGGTCTCAAGGGGATCTATCAGGATTCCCAGACGACCACGGATATGCTCAAACTGCTCAAAGAAGGCACCGATGCCGGTGGGCATCAGGACAGAGTGACCGAGAGAGACAGATTCAGACAGGCTGCCGAAATGGCATCCAATATGGACCTGGCTACCATAATCGACCAGGCCGGCAAGCAGGAGAATATCGACTCCGGTCTCTCTAAAGAAATGGTCGGCATGGTCACCATCGCTAATGGCGCCAAGCTCGAGTATGCCAATATCCTCGTCAGAGAAGGCAAATACGACGAGGCTGCCAGACTTTTCGATTCGGTGAAGGCCGAGGATTTCCGCAACGCCAATCTGTATAAACAGAAAGGCGACCTCATGAAAGAGCGCGAAGATCTGGACAAAGGCAATAAGTCCGAAGAGGAGAAAGCCAGAGAGAGACAGAGAATCGATCAGGAGATCAAGCGGATCGATGCCACCGCCGGTCCGATGCTGATTTATGGTGTCGGCGAGAACGGCCAGATCACGCACCGCCAGTATGGCAATATCGACACCGCCGCTCTGGAGAACAAGCTCACCCTGGGTGTCACCAGCGTGCAGCCCCAGGCCTGGGACAACTCTTACAACAATTTCGTCAAAAACTTGAAAGACGGCAATTACGGCAAGAACGGCGACAATCCTACCGGCGCTTTCAAAGACGTCCGGGATATGTATAAGGCCAATACCCTGATGCGCCGCGATATCGAGCAGCGCAACCAGGCCGATGAGACCCGCAAGACCGAGCTCGAGCGCGAGCGCCAGAATCTCGGCACAAGCGACCTCAGCGAGAGCGCCAGAAAGATCCGTCAGGACAGTATCGATCAGGAGATCAAAATCCTCGACGCCAAGGTCCAGGCCCGGGATCAGCAAATCCGCCAGCAAGATCGCATGACCAAGTACATGAACGGTCTGCTTGCGCAGGGCTGCGATGATATCGGCACCGCCCGTGGTCTCTACAAAGAAGTCAACGACGACATAGTCAAGCAATTCGAATAGCAGCACCCGGAAGCCAAAGGTCATGGTGCCGATTTCATGAAGCGGGATCAGTACAAAGACGATCCCATGGTCAAGCTCAAAGGCCAACTCGAGCTCGATGACCGCATGCACGAAGTGCGCGGCGGCTTCGGTGGCTGGATGGAGCGCAACTGGAAGACCGTCGCTATCGGCGCCGCAATTGTGGTCGGTGGTATCGCTACTGGTGGTGCCCTCTGGGTAGCTGGAGCGGCTGGTCTCGGTCTGGCTGCCACCGCCGGTGTGGCCATCACAGCTGGTGCTGCCGGTGGTGCTCTGGGTCACTGGGGCGGCGAGAGCATCGCCCGACAGAAGATCGCCGGCGTGGACAGTCTTATAGCCGGAGCAAAGATAGGCGGTGTCGAGGCAGCCATGATCGTGGCACCTTATGCCCTGGCCGGTGGCGCCACCACCGCCGGTACCGGTCTGACCGTGGCAGCGAGAGGCGCCAATCTCTTCAAATACTCACTGGCTACGGGTTACGGCATATCCGCCTCCACCAATGCCATGGAGCTGGCCGCCGGTCTGAAAGATTTCAAAGGCGCTGCCATGGGTACCGTATTCGAAGGAGGTTCCAACGCCCTCTTTATCGGTGCTGCCGGCAAGATGCCTTTCGTCAAGCCCGGTGTGATGTCCTCTTCGGTAGAGGCAGGCACTTTCGCCAGCCAGATGGGCAGACAGGTCCTGCAAAATGGAGTCTGGCGTCCCCTGGCAGGTTATACCGCCATCAACGAGTCGGCGGAGCTGCTGGGCGATGGAATGGCCACCGGACTGTCTTATCTGGGACAGCACGACGAAGGAGCCGAATTTGCTTATCGGCATATGAACGGTGGCAGCCCCGGCGAGTACCGCTGGGACCAGAGCCATGTGGACGGCTGGATCACTCCCATGGTCTCGAGCTGGCTGCGGGACGGCTTCGACCCGAATACTCAGCGGGGACGCACTTCCATCGATCAAAACCGGCTCATGCTCGGCCTCGATGGGACGGCGGGCAACGCCTTGTTCGTAGACCGTAACAAGGCCAGACCCTTCCGACCGACCTCTCCTGGAAGCCCCCGGACGCAACCTTTCTTCTTTATCGACCCCGAGCGTGGCAACGTCTACTGAAGACGATTTCAAGTAGCCTATACTTGAGGGATGCCTGAGATTTCGGTTGTCATTCCCGCTTACAACGAAGAGCTCCGCCTGCCGGCGACCTTGAGCTCGGTCCATTCCTATATGTCGGAGCTTGCCGATAAGGAGCGCAGCTTCGAGATCCTGGTGGTGGACGACGGC
>JAGQHH010000547.1 GCA_020431945.1 Cyanobacteria bacterium HKST-UBA02
CTCCGGCTCTTCATCCGGGAAGCCGTGCGCCGACGCCTCAGCCGACTCTTCAGGCTCTACATTCGGAAGGCTCTCCTGTTGCTCGGCTGGCTCGCGATCGGCGCGATCGATTGCCTCGACAGCATCTGCTCCCGATGGAGAGGAATCCTCGACTGGGTTAGAAGATTTGTCGGCGCTCAACTGACTACTAGAGGGGAAATGGGGGTCTGTGATTTCAGTATACCCCGATGGAGCGAATGGTCGCGCCTATGACCCTTATCCACCTTTAGAGTTACTTCGGGGTTATTTGACCGTGATATATTAAGAAATACTCCTATTCGCTTAATACTGACAGGGTGACGAAGATGGCCGACAGACTCCGCCGAGACCGGCATGGCAGCATGCTGATTTTGATTATCGCTTTCCTGTTCATAGTGCTGGCTCTGGCACTGGTTGGTCTCAACTTCGTGCGTCTGATAGGTACGAACTCCGAGCAGAGGACCGCGACCGAGGCGGCTGCTATCGCGGCAGCCAGAGACCTGAGCATGATCGTGGTCAATACCCCCGAGTGCGGTTATGTAGCTCTCTCGGACTACGCACCTGCGGGGTCCGGAACCAAGGCCGTCGACGGCTATCCGCTGCCGGTGCGAAGCATCAACACACTGATCGGAACAGCGCGACTCGACTTGATTATCGGTGATCTTATGAACCAGCAGGTCATGAGAGACCTGGCCAACAAAGACATGCAGGACGCCCTCAGCGCCAAAGATCAGTTGATCGCCGTCCTCGATGCTGCCTGTTATCCCGGAGGCAGCGGTACTGACAAAGACGGAAACAACGTGACGCCTTATATCAGCGCCGAAACAGCCTATACCCAGAACCAGATCAGGCTGACAGGCGCTTCCAATCTGGTTCCCGGGAGCCTGTCCGTTGCTCTCGGCTGCATAACCGGCGGACTCAGCACGGCGGTTCCCGTTCCCAAGCCTGCGGCTTCGGCGCCTGTCTCGTCAGCGCAACAGGTCAACGGATTCTACCGGTCCTATGTGAATGTTCCATATAACGGCACCGATTTCGTTTTTGCCGGTATCGGACCCAATATTAAAATCGTCGACCAGAAGAAGTGGGTCGCCACTATTCCCGGTCTTCCCTATCAGATTCCTACCATCGTCAAGGTAGAGGCTATCCAGCAAATGGATGCCAGCGGCAGCGGCACCGTAGGCGTGGTGAAAACCATCGCCTGCGCGCAACCATCCACGGTATACGATCCGTTGCCCGAGCCCGGAGCACTTTCCATCAGCTTCCCGGACGGCGCTCCACCAGAAATCACCCGTCCGAGTGATATCTATAACAACGCCAATCTGCAAGCCGGTGTCGTCGACTTGTTGACCGCCAAGAACGGCGACTATCCCATCGATGTCGGCTCATCCATGGTACCCGGGAACTGGCCTGTATTTACCGGTATGCCCACATCGAACGTCTGGCTGGCTGCTTATCATGACTGGATAAGACGAGCCGGGACCAAGGCCGACATAGCCTCGATCCTCAATATGCAGAACCAGACACTCGATCCAGCCAATCCGTCGACAGCAAGCTGGGTGGCTCCGGTGGTCCAGGGAGGGGCGTATGTCAATCTCGGCATGGTTCCAGCCGGTATCATCCATGTGTTCAAGTTCGACACCGACGGAGTGGTCACATATCAGAGCCGCCTTCTGACTCCGTATCCGCTCTATGTCTCGAGCGAATCGCAGCTCTATGCCGAGACGATGCTCGCGCTTCCCAACAGCAGCGTCGCCCCGCAAACTTATACAGTCCCGCTACCTGCCGGCGACCAGGATATTACCCTGTTGCAGAAGTACGATGTCTACATCCGCGACGAAGTGCGCAATCCAGGCACCATGAACGGTGGCAAACACGCCGGCGAACCCCTGGCCAAACCACTGGTGGTGGAGAGGAAGGTGCCACCATCGGCAGGCGGCAAAGTCATGGTCGTTTCTCCGCGTCGCTCGGCGCGCAAGAATAGCGGTTAGGAGGCTTCTCTAATGGATCTCTCAGACAAGCAAATCCAGGAACGGATTCGACTCGCTTCCATCGCTCTTTGCGCATACATCTTCCTCAGTGCCCCTGCCTGCGGCGGCGGCTACGGTCCCAGCGGTCCGAAAGGTGGTCCAAGCGGTCCCAAGGGCGGACCCACCGGACCGAAGAGCGGTCCGACAGGTCCCACAGGGCCGACTTCCACCGGCACCACGGGTGGCGCGCCTGGCGGTCCCACCGGCGGTCTCCCCGGCGGGACAGGCAAGGGCTATCCCCCTCTGATCACGCCTCAAACAGACACCGGAGAACTCATGGTTCCGGCATCGCCGATTCTCGCTCCAATGCCGGTCACCGGCTCGGCTACCAGGCCCTTCTACCAGACCAGTGGGACCGCTGTAGATATAAGATTCAGGCGACAGGTCGATGTCACCAACCTCAAGGTGACTTTTGATGTCGGCTATATAGGCGAGACCACGGCTCCCTGACAAGACCGACGAATCGCACGAATCTCTCGACGTCCTCGGGCTTGATGAAGACGACATAGCTCGCGATCATCAGAATCTCGAAAAATGGAAGATTCATCGACCAGTCGATTCCGAGATGAAGAACTACACCGGCGGCAAGCACGTAATAGCGCAGGTCTCTTATCCATATAAGAGTGAACAGGGCAATCTCGATTAACAGGGTAGACCAGGTGGCGAACTGAATTGCCGGTATGCTATCGAAGATGAAGGGCACCGGAAATTTCGAGAAATCCTGCATATGCAGGGCATAATAAACCGCCGTCCCGTTCCACCAGCTCTCGCCCTCGAGCTTGGCCAGCGAAGATTGAGCATAGACGATCGCTATCTGGAATCGCAAAAGGTTTTGCACCCAGGGGCTGCAGAGGACAGGTTCCGGATCTTCTCTGTCCGACTTTCTCGCCAGCCAGCTATCGATGGAATACATCTTGCCGATAGGTCCGAACATGAGAAGGAACATGCAGACCCGAAGCAGCGTATCGCCACTGTGGAAGATAAGGAGATTGCGGTGATGGAAAGAAGTGAGGCAAAGGAAGAGAATGATGGCGCTCAGCTTCGACTTGAACCCCAGGGTAAATGAGAGCCCCGAGAGCATCAAAAGCGCATATAGAACATAGACGAAACGATTGTCCGGGGGCAGCCAGTTCAGTATCGAAAGCCTGTTGGACTCCTCGAACTGGAACATGGTCTCGACCGAGACTACGCCGTCATAGCCGAACCAGGTCATAAGATCCGGCCACCAGTATAGACTCGAGATCAGGATTATCGAGCCAATCAGAATGCGAAACAGACAGAGCGGAGCAGGCGACTGAGGCTTGAACCATATACGATACCAGAGATCGGCCAGCTCTCGGAAACTCATCGCAAATCCTCGGGCAGCACTCTATACAGGTAAAACTGATACTCTTTCTTCAGCTCGGGATCGGGCTTTCCCAGACCTTTCTCGATAGGCAGGATGTCGGCGGATACCCGGGTGAGAGCCACTGATACGGGATGCTTCTCCGGCTCATCGAATCGACGTGCTACAAATCGGGCGAAATCGGGCCAGAGAAGCTCTGTCGAAATCAAACAATCATTGCAGAACTTGCGGTAATGCTCTCTTCGATAACGCTCGTAGAATCCGAGATTCTCCATAGCCGGAAAATTCCAGACGGTCTTCGTGCCATCGTCGAAAGTCACCGTCGCATATATTCGGACATTATCCATTCTCGGGTCCGGGGCGAAAACCGCGAAGCCCTGCCAGCATCCCATGAAAAACATCTGCTTGGCGAAAGGCTCGGTGAGGACCGTCTGCACCCTCGACCAGGGGCAGACCCAGAGGATCACCGCCACCATATAGAAGACTATGAAGAGACTGATTACAGCCCGACGCAAGGGGCTCTGTTTTATCTCATCGTGACTCATCTGATAGAGGACAGCTTCCGGGGCTTGCCCACTTCGTACTCCTGGAGAGCTTTGTCCACCAGGACATCCGCCGATTCATGCCAGTTCGGGGCGTAGAAATCGTAGATCACGAAAACGTCTTTTACCTTGGCATCCACAGCATTGGCGTACTGATTGTTGACCTCCTGCCTTGCCTGGTTGACGGCTTCCTTCCTGGCACTATCTCGGTCCTTGTTCTGACCGGAGAACTCCCGGCCGATCACTCTGCGGCAGGCAGCATAAGCCGGCTCGTGAGCGTCGACATAAACTCGCTCGCAGATTTTGGCGTGACCGTCCTCGAAATCAGCACGGCGATTGGGGATTCGCTGGGAAAGAAGGACCGTGATCGGGAGGGAAAGATTCGCTCTAGCCCGTTTCACCTTGAGACGGACCTGCCAAACACCATTACTGCCCTGGCTCTCCTCTTCCACATCGTAATCCATATCGCTTTCGCAAACGAACTTGTATACGGTGGTGGACTCACGCCCCGCCGCCTCAGGAGGAGGATGATTGGCGTCGAATACCTTTTTTTCCACCTCAGCAGGCTTCTTGTTGACCTCCACATCGGAGAACTTGAAAAGCCCCGGAGACATGACTACCACGAACACTAGAAGAGGCACGGCAATCAGAATCAAAAGCGTCTCGTTCTTCACTGATGTTCTCCGCCGGACCCCCACCTATAATATCCTACAGGTAAAACGACGGCCAGGTGAAAGATTGACCGGAGATTCATTCAAGAAAATTGCGCTTGTCACTGCCATCGCCCTGCTTTTCACCGGTGGCTCAGGCTACGCCGGAGAGAAGGGCGTCTTTACCGAGAAAACACCGGTAGAGCCTTCCGGAAGCCGAAGTCGCCTGTCGGATAGATTATCGAAAGAACAGGCCCGGGCTCGACTCCAGGAGCTGTCTGAGCGACTGGCGAAGCAGGAGACCGAGCTGAGCAAGGTCGTATCGCAACATCTCCAGTCCGCAGCCGCTTACGATCTCGATTCGTTCAGGAGACACGATGACGAGATCAGCCGGCTCCACGATGATATAGATTCGACGATTCTCGATATGCAGGCTCTGACGCAGTATCTCGAGCTGCCGGCTTCATACCTGGCTGAAAGCCGGGCGAATATCCGCAAATCGAAGATGCTCATGTATAAGAGCTCGTCCATCTTTTATCTCTGCTTCGGAGAGCCCGTTCAGTCGCAACGCTGCGCCAGGCTCGGAATCGACATAGCGGAAGCCTCATCCCAGAGTGAGGGGCTCCAAGAGTATCGGCAAGATATATTGTTCTACGCAGGTGCAGCATCGCTCTGGTCCGGCGACTACAAGCAAGCAGAGCAGTATCTACAAAAGGCGATGACAGGCGGTACCGGATACACTCAATTGAAACCGGGCACACCTGTGAACCTTACCGGACAGAATCCATTTGCACCGCATTATCTGGGATGGGTCTATCTAGCTCAGGGACAGCCTTCAAAGGCAATAGAAATCCTTAACACCACCCGCGAAAGCGCTTCCTCCGACGAGATCCGGGGGCAGGCCGACACTCTCCTTTCTCTCGCTCACAGGCTCAGCGGGAAAGACGAGCTGGCGCAGAAACACCTGAGACTGGCCAGGAAGGAGCTGGAAACACAGCCGCAGCTTCAGACATTTCCGGCTGTGGCGAAAGAGTCCCTCGGCATAGTCGATGCCCTGGCAGGTGATTTTAAGAAGGCAGAGATGGAGCTCTCGGCAGCATTACCGGGACTCCGGGAATCGCCTCTCAAGCTGGGCAATCGTCTCGAGGCTGCCCGGGCTGCCCTGTGGCGATCGTATTGTCGTGAGCATCTGGGCAATAGAACCGGTTCGCAGCAAGATAGAAACTATGCCATGACCCTGGCTGATGAAGCACCACATCTGGTTCGCATCTCACAGCAACTCGACCGGCTCTTCCATCGCCAGCCTGGTTCGGAAGAGCAAAAAACAGGCGAGCGCGTCACCGACAAATGGGCACTGGTGGTGGGGCTCAGCAATTTCGCCGATCCGAATATCCCGAGACTTCGATACTCGGCCAAGGATGCTCGAGACATGGCAGAGTTCCTGATCAAGCAAGCCGGATTCAAGTCCGACCACGTAAAGCTCCTGGTAGACGCCAGCGCGACCAGGGACAATATTCTGGACCACCTGGCCGGCTCCTGGCTTCCCGGGGCAAGCAAGCCCGGCGATCTGGTCTTCCTCTTCATCTCTTCTCACGGAACTCCGGCATACCAGGACATAGGCGCTCTCAATTCGGTGGTCGCCTATGACACCAGACTCGATAGCTTATTCGAGACAGCGGTGCCCATGCAGAGACTTGTCCGCACGTTGACCGGCAAGCTTCCGAAGCGCTACACCTTCGCGGTTCTGGACACCTGCTATTCCGGCGGTCTCGACGCTCCGGGCGACGAGGCGAAGTCTCTGGCCAACATCAATCCGGACTTGTTGCTGGCCTCGAGCTACCAGCTCCTGGCCAGCTCCAGCAACAGTAACGAGCGCTCCTGGGAATCGAAGCGCTACCCGAACAGCATATTCACACGCCAGCTCATCGACTCGGTCATAGAGACACCAGCTTATGAAGATTTCCACTATCTATTCGCCGACATCAGGAAGCGGGTCGCCGGCGAAGTAGCCACCGACTATAAAGGCAACACCCAGACACCGAGACTCTCCGGGCGCTCCACAGGAAGGTGCCTGATGCAAGCCGGATCATCAAGCGAGTAGAATACCAGCGAGGCCACATACTTTTCAGCAATCAGACCCACCGCACAGAAATTCGCCGCAGCAGGCGAGCACCACCACTGGTGGAACGAAAATATCCGACTCCTGCGCAACAGGGTCACCATGCTTCACGATCTCAAGTTGATTCTCAATCTCATAGATAACGATATCGCCAGGCTGGCTCGCTCAGCGAACTGAGCTTTATAATGGGTTCTATGAGCTTGCGCGTAGAACAATTCAAACTCTGGCTGATGATTGCGGGAATCATCGCGACCGTGGGGACATTCCTGGTCGCATACTGGCCGCTCTCCGCTCTTGGAATACTTGGGTTGAGCTTTCTCGGAAGTCTGACTTTCCTCGGCAGCCGCGGACCCTTGCACTCGATGGGCGCAGGCATCATCCTGTTCATGACGTTTTCCATTCTACACTGCATTTCTGTCTATCCGCATTCCTCAATGGACAGTCTCATCACAAGCCTTCTCCGCACCTGGGAGAAGTTTGCGCTGGCCTTGCCTCTCTTCGCCATAGCTGGTCCCCTTATCTTTCATGCATTCCAGCCTCCGCACAGAAACGACTTGAGAAACGGCGTTATCGCTCTGACCGGTATCGGCTCCCTTTTTGGAGGTATTAGCGTTTTTACCGGGAGCATCGGCATTTTTCTACAGCACTCCTGGAGGTCTATCCCGGCGGCTATCGCTTTGTTCCTGATCATCTGGCTTCTTCGTCAGCAGGGCTACTGCAAAAAAGTAAGCCAGATGGGATTGATTCTTGCCTTCTGCTCGATGATTTGCGGCTTCATGTGGGTGCCCGGTCCCATATGTCTGTCTTTCCAGCAGTTCCTGACTTTTCGATAGCAATTTGATTTCAATCATCCCTTAGACTGATTCTAGGGATTGAATTAGTCTAGAGGGCGTAGTAATATGGCGCGCTATATTCGGCTTCGAGCATTCAAGAGAGGTGCCCATGAAAACGCGCAGATTAGTCATGTCCACGGTTGCAGCGAGTCTGCTGCTCAGTTCGCTCTTGCCTCTCAGCCCGGTCAGCATGGCTTCCGCCAAGGGAGCTCCGCAATCCAATCAATTCTGGTGGCCCGATCAGCTCGATCTCAGCCCTCTCAGACACGATGCCGGCTCCAACCCCCTGGGCGCCGATTTCGACTATGCAAAAGAGTTCAAGACCCTCGATTTGAAAGCGGTGAAAAAGGATATAAATGATCTCCTCACCACTTCTCAAGAATGGTGGCCGGCGGACTATGGCAATTACGGTCCGTTTTTCATTCGTATGGCCTGGCATGGCGCCGGCACCTATCGTATGGGTGATGGACGCGGCGGAGCCGACGGCGGTCAGCAGCGCTTCGAGCCTCTCAATAGCTGGCCCGACAACGCCAGTCTGGATAAAGCCCGGCGTCTTCTCTGGCCGGTGAAGAAAAAATACGGCTGCAAGATCTCCTGGGGCGACCTCATGGTGCTCACCGGCAACGTCGCTCTCGAGAATATGGGAGTGAAGACCTATGGCTTCGCCGGCGGTCGCGCCGACGACTGGCAGCCCGACCTGGTCTACTGGGGACCCGAGACGAAATGGCTTGCGGACAAACGCTACAGCGGCGACCGCAAGCTGGACAATCCCCTGGCTGCCGTGCAAATGGGTCTGATTTATGTGAACCCCGAAGGGCCTAACGGCAATCCTGATCCCATGGCAGCCGCCAAAGACATCCGCGATACGTTCGGACGCATGGCTATGAACGATGAGGAGACCGTGGCTCTTATCGCCGGCGGTCACACCTTCG
>JAGQHH010000548.1 GCA_020431945.1 Cyanobacteria bacterium HKST-UBA02
GGCGAAACTGGCCCTGAAGTCCTGGCTGGGACTTTCTTGCGAACTCAATCAAGACGGCTTCTTCAACTACTCCATCGATGATACCGCCATTGATGCTCGTCTTGTCGGCAACGGGATCGTCGCTCATGGCAAGGCGGTGATTCAACCGCGAGGTGGTGATGAAGGCTATCTGGCTGCTACTCTCACTTTCGACAGTGAGGGCAAGCTCGAGTCGTCCGATGAGAAGCGCGAGGTGAAAGCCGGGATGCGACCGATCTGTCAGTCGACCAAATTGCTCGATCCGGATCCGGTAGTCAGACAGATGGCTCGTAGAGATCTGTTGATTCTGGGAAGGCGAGCCGAATCTTACTTGATCGATCAGCGCAAGAAAGTATCACCGGAGCTGCAGAAGGCCATTGACGATATCTGGCTCGAGATAGTCCGGGAGAATCGTCTCTGACTTATTTCATCTCATCCAGGACGGCTTGAACTGAGATTCGGGCAGTCGATGAATCGGGGCGGAAATTCGATGGGAGCCTCCGTGCCAGTATCCCTTGCCGGTGATATCCCAGAACTGCCTCGCTTCCACCGAAGCTGTACCGTCCTTGAAGCTCAGTGTCACATCGTTGCCGGTGCCACGATTCATGGCGCGTCCGGCTTTCATCGTGAGAGCTTCCGGTCCGACCACCAGGGTCGGAACCCAGCCCGCGTCCCAGACCTCTTTCAAGTTGGGGTAGTCATAGTTATATGAGATCGACTCGAGTTTGCCCCTGGCGTCCCGCTTGACGATTGCTTTATGAGGACCGTGCTCGAGGATATCGGCGACTTTATCGAGCTTGTTCTCAGGCATGGTGGCGATATCTTTCAGGACGTCGTTGGCGAACATGTCCGGAGCGGAGGTGACGCCTGCAAGAAGCCAGAGATTGTGTCCCAGAGAATCGGCTGTCCGCTGGTCTTCCCAGGAGACTTTCGCCGGTTCTCTGGTGGGCTCGTTACCATCCCGGTCGCTCTGCGAATGAGCTGGCACGGCTCTTGCCTTCGAGGCTTGCGCCAGATACTCGAGCCCCTTCCCGGCGAAAGCATCTCTGCCGTTGCCGGTGTCGGAGCTAATCCCCTGGTTGCGGTCTACACAGTTTCCGTTGCCTTCGATGTTGTTGCAAGCCATTGCGCACCTCCAGTTTGCGTCTCTGAAAGCATCCTAGAGCTGCCGGGTGACGGCTTCGTTACCTGAGGGGGGAAAATACGAAGTCTCCAGCTCCTGTATTATTATGCTGACTTACTAAATAGATGGAGACTCAGCTTGTCAGAAGCCGCTGCCGCTGAAGAAGCAAAGGGATCGAAAGAGCGGTCCTGGATGCTTCGTTTGTTTCTCATAAGCTTCGCAGTGCTCTTTTTCGAGGTCCTGCTAATTCGCTGGATAGCCAGTGAAATTCGCATATTCGGTTTTTTCAAGAATCTCATACTGATCGCTGCGGTGGTGGGTATGGGGATTGGATGCGCCCTCGGAGGACAGAGCTCCGGACAAGCAGCCCCGAAGAAAGGCTCGGCTCTCGACGATGCCGTTTTTCCTCTATTGCTCCTTGTAATCTCGGCGATTCTCGCATTCTCAGCCCAGATGGGGCTTACCAATATAAGCTTTCTCTTCGACCCCAATATCTTCGTCTGGGACGCCATCGTTCTCGAAGCCACGGCTTTCATTCGAAACGTGGTGGCTATCCTATCGATCTTCTTTCTGGTGGTGGTCATCTTCGACATGCTGGGCCAGAAGCTCGGGATCGAGCTTTCCGGGAAGGAGCCCCTCAAGGCTTATTCGATCAATCTTGCCGGTAGTCTGGCCGGGGTTCTGGTCTATACATTGATGAGCTATCTGGGCACCTCGCCCGGCATATGGCTGATCGTGGGCTGTCTCTCGCTTCTGCCCTTCTTCCGCAAGCCGGCGCATCTTGCCATGTTCGCCGCCAGTATCGGCTTTGCCTTCATGGTCACCGCCGGGAGTATCTGGTCACCCTATTACAGGATCGATCTCAAGCCTTTCGAGATAGCTACCAGTGGCGGCCCCGTGGAGATGGGTATTCATGTAGACGTCAACCACGACTATCACCAGAAGACTCTCAATTTCAGGAAGGACTTTCTCGACAAACATCCTGCCCTGCTCGACTCCAACGAGTTCCAGATCTATTACAACACTTATAACTTCCCCTATGAGATCGCTCCCCAGTGCAAATCGGTACTGATTCTCGGCGCCGGTACAGGCAACGATGTGGCGGCTGCCCTCAGGCATGGCGCTCAGAGTGTTGATGCAGTAGAGATCGATCCGGCGATTCTCAATCTCGGCAAGAAAATCCATCCGGAGAAGCCCTACGACAGCCAGGCTGTGCATATACACAATAATGACGCCCGCGCTTTTCTTGCTAACGACGACGGTAAATATGACGTCATCGTTTTCGGTCATGTCGACTCGCACACGACTTTTTCCACAATGGCCTCGGTTCGTCTCGATAACTATCTCTACACTAAAGAAAGTCTCGAGTCTGCCACCAGGCATCTGTCCGACCGCGGAATCGCCGCCCTCAGCTTCGCTGCCGGTACAGACTGGCTGAGAAGCAGGCTCTACCAGGTGGTGAAAGCGGTGTCGCCGGTGGAGCCGGTCGCTATCAAGACTCAATTCGATAATGCCGGCTCGATAACGATTCTCTGGGGACCGGGGCTCGACTCGATACGCCAGGCCATCGCCGAAAGGCGCGCCGAATCGGTGATCGATCCGGCAGAGCTTTCCCAGGCGGTGGAGATGCCCACCGACGACTGGCCTTTTCTCTATCAGAAAGACAGAGATATTCCCATGGTCTATCTCGTCATGCTCATCGTCGTATTCATCCTCTCGAGCATCATCGTGGTGGCGCGCATGCGACTGGATCTGGGCTGGCTCGTGGAGTACAGCCAGTTCTTCCTCCTGGGGGCCGGTTTCCTTCTCATGGAAACCCGGGCCATGCTTGCCATATCGATCCTTTTCGGGTCGACCTGGCTGGTCAACTCAATCGTCATCGCTTTCGTGCTGATCATGGCATTGCTTGCCAACTGGGCGGTGATGAAAGCAAAGGCGATCAAGGAATGGCACGGATATCTGGGTCTGCTCGTTACCCTTACGGTCATGTATCTGGTTCCCCTGGGGCAGTTCTCCGGCGCTGCTGTTCCGGTCAAGCTCCTGGTGGGTCTATTGATTCTCGGCTTGCCCTTTGCTTTCTCCGGAATCGTTTTCTCCAGGGCTCTTTCCCGGGTGGACAAGCCCGAGCGGGCTCTGGGCATCAATATCCTCGGAGCGCTTCTCGGTGGTTGTCTGGAGTATCTCTCTACAGTGGTGGGATCGAACGGTCTGACGATTCTAGCCATTGCCGTCTATGTGGCATCCTGGCTGGTGGCGATGGCGGTGCTGAAAGTGCGAGGCACCCCCGGTGGTGCGGCTTCTTAAAGGAAAAACACTCCTCGAGGGAGTGTCTTTCGATATCTACTAATTCACAACAGGCCCGTCGACCTGGGTCAACGGTGATTGGCCTGGAAAATCATCAATTCGGACAAAAGTGCTACGAGAGTTATTTCTCTTGAGCGGCCTGAGAGGCTGCTTGCTCTTTCATATCTTTGACTTTCTTCCATTGTTTGGCGAGTTTGATAATAATCACCGGCATGATAATTACGCCCGCGATCACGATCATCATTCCTGGGTCCAGTTCCATAAGCTACTTCCTTCTTTTCGGGCACGTATATACAAGGCCTTCCTTAGCAAAACGCTACCAATAATAGTCTGCCCTGTAAAGGAGCAAGAATATTACGGGTCACCCTGTCAACCCGGGGTGAATTCTCGAAACTCAAGCCTGGTCATCGTTACCAGCTTAACGATTGCAAATTTGTTGCCAAGGAGGACTGTCTCGGGAGGAAAGTTTCTCTTCAGTACTACTATTTGGACAGGCGGAAGCCCCGCTGTTTCAGGCATACCGCGCTTCAGCCCTTACCCCCTGGCGACTTTTCCGGTACGATAGGTAATAGTTAGAATTTCTCGAAACGTACGGATAATGCAGGTTGCCTAATTCGCACAGATCCAGAAGAGCCTCTATGGCAGAGCACCTGCCTAGAACTCTGCTTGCCTGTTCGTTCATTCTCTTTCTTTTGATTAATTCTGTCGGACCCGGTCAGGCCACCCTTTCGGTCAACGGGCTGGAGCTCAGAGAAGCCGCCGATCGGGACTTCTTCCGTTTCTTCGAGTTCAGGCTCATGGGCTACTCTTTGACCCGGGACGGCTATACCATGGCTGTTTTCCGGCCGGGCAAGAATACGCCTTACCGTCTGTCGGTGAATCTCTTCGTCACCCTGGACGGCCGGAATCGCATTAAGCGAATGCGTATCAATCTCGACCGGCGTTTCATAGATGACTCGCATCTCGGGATGTTCGCCAGGGACGTAGCCAAAAGCTTTGTTCAGGCAGCTATTCCGGAAAAGGATTATGACGATGCCAGAGCCGTCGCCAACGAGATTTTTTTCCGGCAGCCCCTTACCAGGGTGACCACAGCCAGGGCGGGCGGGAAAACTCTGTCGGTCTTCAAGATCGGCACCGGTGAGCTGACTCCGGGCGATATCATCATCATCGGAGAGAGCAGCGATCTGCCGGTGATGCCCGGCGAGCGCTCGGAGTTCTATGACTGTTACGAAGGAAGCCGGAAGGCCTATCAGAAAGATTTCGGTGATACCATGCTGCGGTTCGCCAACCGGGAGACCGCCGGGCTGAAATTTCTCGAGATAACCGTCATGCCTACAGGCGATCGTACCGAGCTGAAGAGCACGGCTTTCGATTTCCACAGGTTGCCTCTGCGAGCGCCCCGTTGATCTTTCGCTTCTTCTTCTATTCTGCTTCTTCTTCGTCGTCGGCGCCCTGAGCCACCCCGTCCGAAAGCCAGATATTAGGCGAGATTTCCTCGATCTTGAGAATCAGCCATTTCTTGCCGTCTTTCTTAATCAGCTCGAAGCGCATGTAACCGGGACCTTCTTTGACCCAGAACTTGGTCTTGACCAGGACCGAGGCTTTGCTCTCTTCTTTGCTGTAGGACTCGATCTTGAAGCTGCTCTTCTTGTAGTCGTTGGCGTCGGCCAGGGTCTCGAAGCGGACCTTCCCCCAGGTTTTGGCGAGCTTTTCGGCGTCGTTGAGGAACCAGTCGTTGGTGTAGAAATTCTTGAGGTTGTCTATGTTGACGCTCTCTCCGGGCTGGCAGAGCTGGGTGAACATCATGCGGATTGCCATGATCACCTGACGCAGGTCTTCGCTTGCCTGTGGTTCCACCACCGTTGCTTGCTCGATGAAGTTCTTGTCGCCGCTCTTATGGTAGACAATCTGCCAGAAGTCGCCGATACCGGCTCCGTCTGCGTTGGCAGCCCGGTCCTCGATATTGTAGGTGCCTGTGTTGAGCTTGAGGAGCTCGCCCGGCGCTTCATCCTCTTCCGGATTGACGGTCATGATATACATCTCGCCTTCCACCTTTTTCTTGGTGTTGGCGGGCTTGTAATAATAGACGATGCCCTGGGCCTTGCTCTGCATCGAGAACATGGAGCCTATCTTGGAACTCGAGAAAAGGAATACCACGCCGGCCCCGAGTCCGGCCAGGAGGACTGCTGCCACGGCTATTGTGACGGTGAGATTCTGCTTGAAGAACTCCAGGCTCTTGATCTGCTCGAGAATGGGCGGGCCTTCTCTCGCCTCTTTCTTCTCTGCCGGAGCCTTGCTACGGGGTTTGGGCCTGGCCGGAGCCTTGGCTGGTTCCCTGGCTGCCGGCGCTGCCTTGGCGGCGGGCGCTGCCGGAGCCGGAGGCTCGGCGGCGGCCTGGGGACCTTTGACTGCCGGGGCACCGGTTCCGGGCGCGGCGGCTGCCGGCTTGGTCACAGGTCGAACCGAGCGGGATCCTGCCTTACCACCGGGAGCGGGTCCGAAGAGCTTTTCCTGCTCCATGAGCTTGGACACTCCCTCGAGAGCGTCACGCAACTCCTGCATGGACTGGTAGCGACCCTCGGGCTTTTTAGCCAGGGCTTTGAGCACCACACGCTCGAGGGAGTCCGGAATTCTCAGGTCGGGACGAACGTCTTTGAAAGGCTTGGGAGGAGTCGACATATGCATCTGCATGGTGTCGATGATTGAATTGCCCATCAGCGGTGGATGACCGGTGAGGGACTCGTACATCATGGCTCCCATGGAGTAGATGTCCGAGCGCGCATCCAGGGACTGAGCCATGCATTGCTCGGGGCTCATATATATCGGGGAGCCGAAAACTTCGCCGGTCTGGGTGAGGTTCTGGGACTGCTTGCCCGACGAGGGCATGAGCTTGGCGATGCCGAAGTCCACGACTTTGACGAAGTCTTTCTTGCCCTCGAAATCGATGAGCATGATATTGCTGGACTTCAGATCCCTGTGGATAACGCCTTTCTGGTGGGCGTGCTCCAGGGCCTCGCAGGCCTGGATGAAGATGGGGATCATCCGTTTGACCGGCACCTGCTTGTCGCGCCGGATGATGTCCGAGAGGCTTTCCCCCTCGAGGAAGTCCATGACCAGGTAAGGCTGCCCGCTGGCTACAAAACCGTAGTCATAGACGGTAATCACATTCGGGTGCTGAAGGTGCGATGCTGCCTGGGCTTCCTGCTGGAAGCGCTTGATACTGATCTGGTCGGAGACTAGCTGGGGAAGAAGGACTTTGATGGCGACGGTCCGGTCCATGAGCTCGTGGACGCCGCGATAGACGGCGCTCATGCCGCCTCTGCCGACCTCTTCGACGACTTTGTAGCGGTCGTTCAGGATCTGACCGATGAGCTCGTCTTTCTTGGGCGTGAGAAGCATGGTCCGGTCATTGGGACAGACCACCAGATGCCCGGGAAACTCGCCATTACAGGCGGGGCATTTCTTGATCTTCGGTGGTGCCGGCTGCTCCGGGGCGGGCGCTGCCGCCTTGGGCGCCGTATCTTCGGAATCAGCCAAGCAACTTGCCTCTTCTTATAACCTGTCTATCTACTTGCATCTGAGCCCCCAGTCTGTCATTCCCCGTCAGCACTGACAGTAATCACCGGATTAGACACCTAACGCTCGGCAGCAAGCACTTCTTCCTTGACTTCGGGCGCTTCTACTTCTTCTTCCGGGAGCTGCGGATAAAAACTCAAATAAAAGATCAGGAAGAAGAGAGAATACAGTGTACCTTTCAAGAATACTGTGGAGATAGAGGGCGAGGATATCAGACAGCTCTCGGCCGGATTTTCCGGATCGTAGTGGACGAAGGCCGGTTTACCCTGCTCGTAGTGCTCGAAAAGATAGATGGTGTCCTCGTCACTCCAGGCCATGGGCTGCTGGAATTTAATCCGCGAACCGATATGACCGCCGCCGGCCGAATACCCGTAGAGCATCTCGAAGGAGGTGGCGCTGCCTTCGCGGTAGTCTTTCCTGTGCAGCTCGACTTCTTTCATGATTCCCTTGACTGTGGGCCAGCTCTGGGAGCGATAAGCCATCACGAATTCAGGAATGTCATAGAGCCCGAGAAGCAGAATCACGACGCAGACCATGGTGATCACGATAGGCTTGTGTGCCTTCGCTTTCAGCTTTTCGACGTCCAGGTTCGCTAAATCGGCGTTCAAGCTAGAATGGTAACTGTCTCGGTCGAGTGTCTCTATATTGGCAGGTTACCATGAACCGCCGTGTTCTGAGCATAGCCCTTACTGCTCTCATCTGTACCCTGGGTACTGCCCTGTTACCGGTCCTGGCCGGTGACGACGCGGCCCGGCATAAGAGCTGGGAAGCCTCCAATACGGAGGCAAAACAGGCCTATGAAGAAGGCAAGTATTCGGAAGCCGAGTCGCTTTATCGGACAGCCCTGGATCAGGCCGAGAATCTCGAGTCATCCGGACCGAAAGCAATCTCTTCCCATGGGCTTGCCCGGGTCTATCACAAGCAGGGCAAGTACAAGGAGGCTGAGCCCCTCTACAAGACCGCCCTGGCCATATTCGACGGCTCTTCGAGACGGCGTATCTTCTACCTTTACTCGGTAATCGAGGACTATGCCGACATGCTCACTACCATGGGACGAACCCAGGAAGCTCAGGAGTTGAGGGGCCGGCTGAAGCGGAGCGCTCCCACGACTATTCGCTAGGATTTGAGCTCCAGATGGGTGCGAAGCTTCCAGAGATCAGGGAAGCTTCTCTGGGTGAGAGTCGTTCTCAGGTAACCTACTCCCTCACTACCCCCGGTGCCCATTTTGAAGCCGATGATTCGCT
>JAGQHH010000549.1 GCA_020431945.1 Cyanobacteria bacterium HKST-UBA02
CACCCTGGTCATCGAAGGAAAAGGTCAGAAAGGCGCCGTCCTTTCTCTCAATCTCGAAGGCGCCACCCTTCCGAAAATCGCCGCCCTCAACCCCGACAAGACCCGGGGCGGTGCCCGCCTGGTGCTCTCCGGCACCGGTTTCAGTCCGGATCCGGACGAGAACAAAGTCACCTTCAACGGTACCAAAGCAAAAACCCTGGCCTCCTCGAGTACCTGCCTCACCATCGAGGTCCCCAACACTCTCAAGGAAGGTGAAGCCGATCTGGAAGTGACAACCAACGGTTTGAAGAGCGCCCCTTATCTAATCGAGATCGATCCGACCCCGGAAGTTTTTGCCCTCAAAAGATCGGATGCCGTATCGGATCGGCTCGAGATTACCGGCCGGCATCTCGGCAACAACCCCGCCGAGGTGGAAGTGCTCTTCGGCCAGTTCAAAGCACGCGTGCTGGAGGCCTCCCCGGACCGGCTCACGGTAATGGTGCCGCCCCAGATCTATTCTGATGAATCAGCCAGCATTCGCGTTAGTGTCCTAGTTGATGATATGCAGGCTCGCGGTAATCTCTGGTACACCCGTTAGGAAAAGCAAAGGCTGAACGCGAAGACTGAACCTCAATTACTGAACTGCAATGACTGAACCTCAATGACTAAATTGGTAGACCTGACCAGGTCCCTGGCGCCGGTGGATGAATCTTGTTTCCCGGAGATCCTCAAACCGCTCCTCAGAATTATCGCGCCGGAGATCGAGTATGTAGACAATAAAAAGGGCGCCGAGATCATGTGTGCACTCTTTGGATGCACCCCCGGCGAACTTCCGGCTGGCGAAGGCTGGGCCGAAGAGAACCTGAGCATGTCGAGCCATCTCGGCACCCATGTGGATGCTCCCCTGCATTACGGCAGCACCTGCGGCGATGAAAGGGCAAAAACAGTAGACGAGATTCCTCTCGCGGATCTCTACCTTGATGGTGTTGTTCTCGATCTGACGCACCTGAAAGGGAGCGGTAAAGCAATCACCGTCGATGACCTCGAGAACGCCCTGAAAAAGATCGACTATAAGATCAAAGCTAGAGACGCAGTGCTCCTGCGTACAGACCATGACAAATATGAAATCACCGATCCCGTCAAGTACAACTATCCCGGCCTCACTGCCGAGTCGGCCAGATTCCTGGCCGACCAGGGTGCCCTGGTAGGAGGCACCGACGCTCTTGGCTGGGATAGACCGTTTATGGCAATGATCATGGACTACAAAACCAGCGGAGACAAGAAGTACATCTGGGACGCTCACTTCGCTCACAGAGACAAAGAGTTCTTCGTGGTCCAGCAGCTAGCCAATCTCGAGCAAGTGCCAGCCCACGGCTTCAAAGTCGGATTCTTCCCGCTCAAGCTAGTGGGAGCCAGCGCCGCACCGGCTAGGGTGGTGGCTTTCGTCGAAGGATGAGTCTGCTTTCTCGAACCTCAACCGATATCGGTTGAGATTTGAAATGGCATATGTTCGACAAGGGTTGAAAAAATCCACGAGCAACAGAAGATATCGGGGAAGCAGGGCTCGGGAACCTGATTCATCCGACACCGTCTGTTTACCAAGGAGCCGCCGATAGCTTGGTTAATCTTTCTCGGGCTAATAGCCACCGGCGGCCAGGTATTAACCAGCATATCGATTGCGCTTTTCGAGTTACTATAGGGTTTTTCCTGTACTTGTCCCGCCCTTATTACGGCGGTTCTGAAAAGCGCCTCCCCGTGCTTGTTTTCGGCTCTTGGCAGGGGCAGGGCTCGAATCGTGATGATGTATTGCGTGAATATTATTTGCATCATGATATATTGGAACGATGAGCTCGAATCCGACCACCGGGTCACTTACTGACACCGATATCTATGGTTATCACAGGCTCACCAAGCATACCGTCGAGAGTCTGTTCACCCGTGGTCCCGGACTCGACTGGGCGAATCAGCCGGATCCTTTTTTGCGATATGAGGGTGCTCCGGTGGTGGAGTTGCCGGCGAATTTTACTGTCTCGAACCTGGATTTCTTCCAGATCATTTCCATTCTCGATGGCAGTTCGGCGGATCTTGCACCTGAGGTGGTGCCGTGCGGTCTGGACCTTATTAGCAATCTTCTGTTCTATGGAATGTCGATCAGCGCCTGGAAACAGATCAGGGGTACAGATCATCGCTGGGCTCTCAGAGTCAATGCATCCTCGGGCAATTTGCACCCTACCGAGACGTTTGTTTTGTGCGGTCGCCAATTCGAGGAAGAGCCAGGAATAGGGCTTTATCATTATCGGGTGGACCGACACGTTCTGGAGCGGCGTTCAGAGCATGACATGCTCTCAGAACTCTGGCCGAATAGAGCCAACTTAATCGAGACGATCACAGGGCAAAGCCAGGAGCCGCTCCCCGAGCCGGATCTAGCAATTTGTCTGGGATCGATCTTCTTTCGAGAGTCATGGAAATATCGTCGGCGGGCATACCGCTATTGCCAGCACGATCTAGGCCACGCTCTTTCTGCCCTGGTAATCTCTGCCCGGGCTCTGGGCTATCGGAGTGTGGCTCGGGCTGTTTTTCCCGATGCTGCCGCAGCTGAGCTTCTCGGGCTGAATGGCGGAGACAGTAGCAGTGTTCCCGGCGGTATTGCGCCTCTCTGCATTCTGGCTCTCTACCGGCAGGATCGATTCCCCGAGCATGATTTCTCTTTGTCCGTTCTGAATTGGTCTTCTTCTTGCAACCTTGAATTTATCGGAAGCCCGATCAGGTTAGCCTCCGAGATAGTTGATTATCCCGAGATTGAAGCTGCGCATACTTGCACTTCATATAGTGAGGAATCATACTTTCTGCTGCTTCAGGAGCTCGCAAACACTGGACTTCCGAAAACCAGCGGGAGAAGACCCGGCCCGGTCGAAGAGGGGAAGCTGCCATTGTCGCTGGTGCATACCCGACCGGAATCTGAGCAAGATAGCGTACATGAAACCGTTCGGTCGCGACGCTCTGCCGTTGATATGGACGGCAAAACCGGAATCAGTCTCGAAGATCTTTCGGTCATTCTCTGGGCTGCAACGACTGGTTTTCGGGCGGACTTCCAGATCGCAAGAGAAATGAGCACCGGCGAACGGAGAAGGGATCCATTCTATCTGGTGCACCTTTATGTCTATGTCCACAGGGTAGAGGGATTGGCGCCTGGACTTTACTATCTAGAGCGCGAGAGTATGGCTCTTTTGCCTGTGATGGTCGGGGACCAGAGAGAGTTTGCCAGAGGATCAAGCTGTTTCCAGGACATCGCCATGGATGGCGCCTTTGCACTATCTATGGTGGCTGATATGAGTAGAGGTCTTGAGCTCTTTTCACAGCGCTTCTACCGTCTGGTTCATTACGAGGCCGGATTTATCGGTCAGCTTGTCTATCTCGCCTCCCGGGCTCGGGGTATAGATTCCACCGGCATAGGCTGTTTTATCGACGGAGCCATTAATGAATATCTCGGTCTCAGACCTGGATTCGAAGTAATTTATAACTTCACTGTGGGCAGAGCAGTCATCGATTCGCGCCTGACCACACTCTCATCTTATGATTTCGTCTGTCCTTTCGACGGGTCATCCAGACTTGAATGAGTCTAGAAAATATCTCAACCGATATCGGTTGAAGTTTTGAATTCTGTAGGTCGCCTGGGGCTTTGGGATGCCAGGAGGGAGGGCTGGCACTGATCAGCGCAGCTCGATGATGACGCTGAGATCCGGGGTTTCGAGGTTGGTACCGGGGTTTTGCTTGAAGAGGTCGACCCTGAGCGTGGCGGGAAGAGCTGTGAACTCCAGGTGGTC
>JAGQHH010000550.1 GCA_020431945.1 Cyanobacteria bacterium HKST-UBA02
CTCACATCCCTGGTCAACGATCTCCTCGACCTGGATAAAATCGAAGCAGGCAAACTTGTTCTGGATCGAGAATGTCTCAGCCTCAAAGACGTATGCGAATCGAGCATGGCCGCCCTCGAAGCCATGTCCACCGATGCCGGCGTCGAATTGAGCGGACCACAGGGCGATGGAGCAATCATGGCCGATGAGAAGTGGCTCTTCCAGGTAGTGAACAACTTGCTCTCCAATGCCATCAAGTTTTCACCAGCAGGCAGCACCATCGCCATCAAGATCGAAAGAAAGGGCGAAAAACTGGAAGTGCGCATTACGGACAGTGGGCCGGGTATCCCAAAAGAGCAGCAAGACCTACTCTTCGAGCGATACAGTCAGGGATCGGCAACCACAGGTCTGGCGATTAAAGGAACCGGTCTCGGTCTTGCCATCGTCAAGTCGATTGTCCTGGCTCACGGCGGAGAGCTGGGCGTGGAGAGCGAACCGGGAAGGGGCTCGACTTTCTGGTTTCGCCTCGAGGAGTTTGTCGAATGAGAAGCAAGCTCGTCATTCTCGGTCTGACCATAGTGGCTGTACCTGCTCTCATTCAGCTGGCGCTTCTCTGTGGAATGTCATCGCTTCTCTGGTCGATTCAGCAGGAGTCGCTCGCAGCACGCGAATCCAGAGCAAAGATCAATCGACTCGACAATTGCATGATTAAAATCACCGAGTTCTTCTTCCTTCCTTTGGTTTCAGAAAGCGACAGTGCTCCGGGGAACAGGAGAAGCGACAGCGAGATAATCGCGGAGATTGCCGCAGTCGAGAAAGAAGCTAGGGAGCTACTCGACGGGAACGATTACGAAGGCGCCGCCGCCCTGAAGGCGGCGAAAGTCAGGGCGATGCTCGATGAGTTTACATCGATAGGCGCTGAGTCTCTCGAGCAAATCAGGAAAGGGCGCACGCATGAAGAGCGCAATCAGGTCATGGATATCCTTGGACCTGCCGCCGATCGCTTCGCCAGAGAGGTCACCGGGCTGATCGATTTCGAGAAAGCGCAGCGAGAACAGATCACCGAGCTCAAAGAACACGATCGAGAGCAGGTCAAAATCTGGCTATTAAGCACCGCCATTCTGAGCCTGATCGCCTCAGGCGTCATGGCGGTCTTTTTCACCGCCAGAATCAAGACACCGATTCGAAGAATTTCTGACAATCTGCAAGCCCTGGCGAACAATGCCCCTCTCCAGCCTGCACTGACCAGCGCCGATGAGCTCGGCGCCCTGGAGCGGCTCATTCACTCGGTAGCAGACGAGATCCATCTGGCTATCGAGCGCGAGAGGAGCGCAGTAGAAATGGCCGCCGATCTTATCTGTGTGCTGGATGAGTCCGGTGCGATTGTTTCGGTCAATGAAATCTCCGAACTCTTTCTTGGGTCGACTCCCACCGAGTTGAAAGGGAGAAGGCTCAGCAGTCTGTGCCTTGTAGAGCAGATACTGGAAGCGGACGAGCTTGTCAGGAATGCGATTGCCTCGAACGAGGCGAAAACAGCGGATCTCGCTCTCGAGCGAAAGGATGGCTCCATCATCTATACCAGATGGTCATGCCTGTGGTCGGACCGAGAAGAAGAGCTGTTCTGCGTAGCCAGAGACATAAGCCGGGAAAAACAGCTTCAGAAAATGAAGATGGACTTTGTGAACATGATCAGTCACGACCTGCGCAGCCCCCTGACCTCGATGATCGGCGGTTTGACGATACTGGCAAGCGGAATCAAGGGAGAATTGCCCCCGGCTATGAAAGAAGAGGCGGAAGCCGCCATTGCCAGCGCCCAGAAGCTCGTGGAATTCATCAACGATCTTCTCGATTTCCAGAAGCTCGACGAAGGGAAGATGCCCCTTGATTTGAGCGATCACGAGCTCGGAGCAATGCTGGGAGAAGCAGTGAAGGTCGTCAGACCTCTCGCCATCTCTCGATCGATAGAGATAGAAGCGCCGCTGGAGAATACGGATCTGGTGCATTGCGACCGCAATAAAATCGTTCAAGTGATCATCAATCTTCTCTCGAATGCAGTCAAATTCTCGCCCGAAGACTCGAGCATCAGGATCCGGTTATCTTCCTCGCCCAAGGTCGTTAAAGTTTCCATCGAGAATCCGGGTAACCCAATACCCGAAGACTTTCGCTCTCGAATTTTCGAGCCGTTCGAGCAGACGCCGGCAAGCCGGCATCAGGGCACCGGTCTCGGTTTGGCCATCTGCAAGATGATCGTGGAGGCCCATGACGGAGCGATTGGTCTTGAAGATCTTGGCGATGAGGATCGAATCGACCAGCCCATAACCCGATTCTGGTTCGAGCTCAAGCGTCGATAATATATCCGCATTTGAGATCGGTTCGGATAAGATCGGCTCTGCCTATACGAGAGAGCTTCTGTCTCAGTGTACGAATACAAGTTCGCACCGTGTCCTCCGAGCCTTCGCTGTCCAGGGGCCAGACATTGTCCCTGATTTGAGCAGAAGAGAAGTGACGGTCCTTGTGGCGAAGGAGAAATTCCAGAAGTGCTGCTTCTCTCTTGCTCAACCTGACAGACTGGTTGCCATTACTGACGGTGCGCGTCTCGATTTCAAGATTGACGCCGTCCGCCTCCATATCGGTAGAGATCAAATGTGCCGGTCGGCGCAGGAGGCTACGGAGCCTGGCGCTCAGCTCACGAACTTCGAAAGGCTTTGTCAGGTAATCATCGGCTCCGGCATCCAGACCTGCCTCTTTGCTGTCGAGGTCGGACAGACCGGTAAGCATCAGGACCGGTGCCTTGCCACCACTGCTACGATACTGCCGGAGCACTTCGACACCGGTCATGTCCCCGAGCTGCCAGTCCAGAATGACGATCTCGAAAGAGAAGCCGGACAGCATCTGCAGTGCATCACCACCGGTCAGCGCCGTCTCCACTACATATCCCTGCGAATTGAGATAGCGAGAAAGCCCTCTGACAAGCTCGAAATCATCATCTGCAAGTAATAGCTTAGCCATGAGCCTCTACCGGAGAGAGAAGCATCCTTATCGAGGTCTTCCCGGGGTTCCCGGGTCCAGGAATTTCGGTCGATTCACCGCATCCTGGGGAGACAGCCATGTCATGCCCGGCTGCCGACAAATCCAACTGTAATCGAGATAGGGCAATGTGGCAATCGGAATATCATTACAGACGCCGGGGATGGGCGGGAAATCCAATGTGGGCGGCAGGCTATTCGGATCCCTTTCCACAGTGGCGCTTCCATATTCGCTACCCGGCTTGCTTTCTCCCGGCTCCTTCGGTCGGCACGACTCCCTGTACTGCTCTTCGAAAAGCGTCCCGGCATTGATGCTACTAACTTCTGCGGCATCCCTGCCGGCTCTGAAATTTTCCATTTTCACTCCTCCGTGGAGATACTCAGACCCAACAAGATAGAAAGAGCTATGACACCTTCAGTGAGATTCTGAAACTCTGTCAGACCGGCCGGAACAGTTCGGCCAGGTTCGGGCTCCTGCCGATCCAGAGGGGGAATCTCTCTGACACCGGCTTCAGTGGCCCGGACAACCGGCTTGCTCTCATCCCCGACAAGCTCCACCGGCTCCAGACCGGAAGTTGCAGACATGGCGGAGTTTACCTCTCTCCATGTACTCATTTCGTCCGCGCTCCAGGAGAAATTTCCCGGGCTTCGAGAGACCCGCGAAACTGGTGTAGATTCGAATGATTCCGGAACTCGCATAACACAGCACCTCTATTGGCAAGCTTCCTCGAACACCGCGATACTAGATCGGCATGCGTGCGAAATACGTGTGTATTTTGCGATGGTCGGTAAAAAGCTAATTCGTGCTTGAAAGGATTTTCCCGGCCCGGCTCTCTACCTCTGAGGCGCGGTCATTGCGCCCGAGACGCCGGAGCACCTGAGCATAGTCTTTCAAGCAAGCCGCCAGAAGCGGATTGTTCTCGCCGGCGGCACGCTCGGTACTGGCCACCGCCCACTCGTAAAAGGTGCGTGCCTGCTCGAGTTGACCCTGATGATAATAGAGATAGGCAAGCTCGTTGAGGATGCGGGCTGTGTCCATACTATCGGGACCCAGGGATTTCTGCGCCTGGGCAAGGGCCTCCCGATAGAGCCCGGCAGCCTTGTCTCCATTGCCCAGATGGAACTCGCAGGAGGCGAGCATGGCCCTGGCATTGATTGTGAGGAGGTTACCGTCCCCATAAGCATCGTGATAGACGGCGAGGGCCCGCTCCAGAAGAGGTCTGGCCTCGTCATACCGTCCCTTCGAAATATAGAGCTGCGCCAGACCGGCAAGGTCGTTTCCCACTGATGGATGGTGTGGGCCCAGGCTATCTATATCGATAGAGATTTTTCGCTTGTACTGCTCTTCGCCTGCTGCGAACCTGTCCTGCTTGATCACCGCATCGTTGACGACTCGATAAGCAGGGGCAAGAGACTGGTCTGATCCGGGCATCGGGATACCACGAAGGCTCACCTGCTCATTCTCGTCGGTTTGCTGCTCGTGTTTCGCCTGGAGCTCGAAACGGCTCTGCTTCTGCCATTCGGAAGACTGGATCGGAGGCCGAAGCGGGATATTCTCAGAAGACTGATCGAGAATGTCCTTGTCGAAATCCTTGATCAGGTCGCTATTGGATTGATCGGTTCCTTTGAGAAGATCGCCGTAGTCATGCTGGACTTTCTCCAGTTGCCTGGCGGCATCGAGGTTCGGATCCTTGGAGAGAATCGTAATCGCTCTCTTGTAGTGATTGAGAGCTTCCTCTCTATTGCCGAGCTTGCCATGGGTATGACCGAGCCCGACCAGAGCCCCGGCAGCCTCGGGGCTGTATGGTCCGTAGCTCTTCTCTGTTATCTTCAAAGCTTGATTGTAATAGCTCATGGCCCGGGCGTGGTCGCCGGCCGATTCTTCGATGGAGCCGAGGTTCATGAGCACCGGCGAAAGTCTGGGGCTCCCGGAGCCATACTTATTGGTCCGCCGGAGCAGCACTTTACGAGCCATGTCCCGGGCCTCTCCCGGGTGCTGGGTCAGAGCAAGGGCAGATGCCAGCTTGAGCATGCACCGGTCTATGTCCTCCTGGCTTCCGCCCTCCTTCTTTACAAGGACGAGAGCCTGTCTGAAGCTAGCCACGGCTCGTTCCGGCACTTCGGACTGCAGGTCTTTCTCGCCTACAGCCAGGCTGTCTTTCCAGGAGGAAGCCGCCTCAGCCGGCGACAGGGCGCAAAGCCCGGCAAGAAGCACACAGGCAAAAGCAGTTCCACGCTTACGGCTTATCAACTCGAATCGCTTTTCAGACATGAGACTGATTGTACCCTGTAGCGCCGGTCCGGGGGACTTGCATCTCATTTTTCGAGCGGATTTCGAAAAATCGCAATATTGCGATTTTGGGCAATTCATCCGAAAAACGATACACGCCCCCCCCGTATTCAACCGCCTGGCTAGAACCGCTTGGGCGCTGTCTTCTTGAGCATGGCATCCACCCACATTCGCGTACGCGGAAAAGCCTCCCTGATCTTCGGACCGTTGGGGGTGCTGGCTCCCATTAGAAGCAGGGCGATCTCTCCGAAGGTTTCCATGGGACCGACATCCCCTTCATGAGTGTAGACCTTGAGATCTTCAGCCAGATCCGGGTTCATCGAAGCCACATCTTGCTTGAACATGGTGCGAAAACCCGGATCTTTGGAAGCGCCTTCCAGGCAGTAATCGAGAGCATGGGCACATTGCATGCGGGTAGCCAGCTTGATATCGCTCTCGGTGCGAATGCCGCCGACATGCCTGGAGCCTGGCTCTTCCAGGGCTCTCTCGTAGACGAACATCTTGGACTCGTAGGTGCGACCGGGCTCGTTGCAGACCAGGTGACCGTCGGCGGGATGCTTCAAGTTGAGGATATCCGGAAACTGGTCGAGAGGATTGGTGGCAACGAAGACCCTGGCTCCTGCCTGGTCGAGGATTCGATAGATATGAACCGGCAACTCCTCGATGGTCTTACGCACGACTTTCACCGTATTGCGGCTCACGGACGGGTGTCCGAACCGAGGCGCCACCACTGTTATTCGCTCTTTCAGCTCTTTCGGCTTCTCCTGGGCCCGGGCGGCAGGAGAGTCGGCATTCTTGCTATTGCTCTTGTCGAATTTACCGAGCTTAGACAGATGCTTTTCGGCAGCCTCCGCCTCCCGGGTGCCGGGACTGGATTCGATGAGCTCGCGATAGGTACTGACGGCGGCTTCGATATCACCACCGGCATAGAGACTGTGACCGAGATAGAGCTTCACTATCGGTCTCGTGTCACCGGCATCCACGGCACTTTTGAACCTGGCTGCTGCAGCTTTGTAATCCTTTGTCCTGTAGGCGGAAAGACCCTGGTCGTAATCGCCCTGGCACTGGCCAACCTCCATGCCGAGGGTCATGATCGAAAAGACCAGCAGCAGAACTCTACTTGTATGGATGATTCTCACAGACCGCCTCCGGGCATGATAGATATGCCCTTCCAGGCTACAGTTTATCCCTGCCAGTTTATTCATGATCCCTAATCGCCAGCTCATCGCCTTCGCGACATTCATAAGCCTCAACCTTGTCATCCCGCAGGCCCATGCGACCGGTGGCGATGTCGCCGACTTTTACGCTACTTACAAAAGAGGCGACTACAGCCAGGCAGCCATAAAAGGCGAGAAGCTGTTGAGCAAGAGCCCGGAAGATCTCAAACTCCGCTACTATCTGGCTGACTGCTTGATCAAGCTGGGCAGGAAAGACGCAGCCCTGGCGCACTATCAATACTGCGCTTCTCAGAATAATTCGGTTATCGGGCGTTACGCCAGCGAGGCGATTCGCCGTCTGAAAGCCGATGATCCCGAGATCTCCGACCGGGCAGCATTCGAGAAAAGACTGGGCGAAAAGACCTCGGGAGCTCGTGAGCGTCTCCTCGAGCAGGCGAAAGAAGAGAAAAAGAAGGCCGCGGAGAACTTCGACCGCAAGATGAAAGCAATCACCGCCAACAAGGGACTCTCGCCGGATGAGCAGGAACGCCGCATGAAGCAGGCGTATAGCGAGCTCAACAAACAGGAGGAGGAGATCACCGGTCGCTACCAGAAGCAGGCGGACGCGCTTCTCGCTCGAAAAGACAGGCTTCTCAAACAAACCTCCAGCACCGGCTCT
>JAGQHH010000551.1 GCA_020431945.1 Cyanobacteria bacterium HKST-UBA02
ACAAAGCCCTTGCCGACACCGAGAATTGCCGTCAACTCAGCGTGCACGGCTTCGTATGTCAAACCGAGGTCAGCAAAAACCTGCGGCACAATTCCGACGGGATAGCGTGCGAGTGCTGCCAGTAGGTTTTCCGTGCCAACAAAATTATGGCCGAGGTCGCGGGCTTCTTCCTGGGCGAGCTTGATAAGTTTTATCGATGGATTGTCTCTCTCTTCGCCGTCTCCAGCTCCCACGCGCGTACGTCGTCTGCCTGACCCACTTCCGGAACCGTCAGGCTGGGTGTTCGATCTTTCTTCCGGAGGCTTGTCTTCCGGTTCCTTGTTTTCCATCCATCGCTCCCGGCGGAAATGTTGCTGGTCAATCGTCCGCTTGTCTCTAGCATATCTCAGGCTGTGTATTTGGAGTTCCTGTCTCTCATCATTGTAGTATTCTCTTAGATACAGATCGAAAGGCTATTCGGGACGGATTGGATAAGTGGCAGAGCAGGATCGCAAGAAAAAGTTTCGGGAGGTTCAAGAGCGCCTGGCAGCTCTTTCAAGGAAGCCCGAAGCGTTCAACCAGTCTGTCATGGCGGAACGGGCGGAACTTGCTTCAAGATTGTGTAACGACGCCTATGATTTGTACGATCGCAAGCCTGGCCGGGAGGCTGAAATGGCTGTCTGGGAACAGGCTGCCAGTCTTTTTCACCAGTCCATCAGGGAAGCTTTCCCTGATGGATTCTGGGAGTCACTGGAGGCTTTGAGCAAGGAAGATATCTCCGGTCTGGAGACGGCAATAAAGTTCCTGGAAGATGACCCATATTTTTTCAGGTCCGGCTATATCAAAGCCGATATATTGAAGTACGTCCGTCGGGTGAGGCTATCGGCTTCCGATGCGAAACGGCTGAGACGAGTCGTGATCGCAGCAATCAAGGTGGGTGACCGGCGGGAATTCCGATGGTATTGCAAGCTCGCTCGGCGAGTGGAGTCCCCGGCTTTTCGGAATGACATCGAGCAACTTCTACATCATGATGATGAAGGAGTCAGGAGGCGGGCTCGGTGGGTTCTGGCTGCGATGGATGCGTGACCGTCACGACGGACCAACATTTAATATACTGTTGATTGCGCATTTGTCCAGGAGCTATGGGACCCTAAAATGTTATTCCGCGTCCAGTTTGTTTTCTCACCAGCTTGTCGGATGGGTATGCGAAATTGTCTTGGATTGGTAGCTGCCGGATGCCTTTTGGTCCTTTGCGCAGTCTTTGGCGTCGCTAGTGCAGTGGCTGAAACTGCCAATAGTCATGATGAGGACTGCGGTTATCCGGATACGATTAGGGATGGTCTTCATCCGTATCAATACTATTGCCTGGCAAAGATGTACGCGAGTAGGTACAAACTAAAGCAGGCCAAGATTTGCGTAGAGAAGCTGAGAGCCTGCCAGCCGCGCAAGGAAGCTGAGGCACTCGCAACGGTTCTCGAGGATACTACTTTGCCAAAATACCCTGTGCCTGATGAGGCAGCTTCCAGGTTGCAGGAGGCGACCAGAGACAAGTACTTTCTAGACTACAAAATCTGTCGAGAATTGACGGAGCAGTATCCGAGCTTCGAGTGGCCTTACTTCGTCCTTTCTAGGGATTCTATAGACTTTGACGAGGCTTCGCTCAAGATGCGGAGGGACCTGATGGAAAAGGTTCTGAAAATCAATCCTCACAACGTGCGGGCTTATGTCGTTTTGTCGGATGTCGCCAAAAGACAGGGGAGAACGGAGGAAGCCTATTCTTATCTTAAGAAGGCGGAGACATTTTATCCGGATATTGTCATGGATAAAGAGTATTTCGTTCCTCCGACAAAGGAGGAAGTTGAGAAGCAAAAGAAGGAGCACGCTGCGAATATTGAGCGTGTGAAAAAGCTTACTGCGGAAGCTGAGAAGAACCCTTCTGCAAGATCGATTGATCGGAGGTATTACTTTCTCGATAAGTCGGGACAGATTGCCGTGAGGTGCGGTCCGAATGTCTGGCCGTTAGATCATTGCTCTTGCGGATGTCTTGTTGTGAAAGCCGAAGCGACAAATGACTGCACACCCGCAGACATACAGGTCTGGAATCGGGAAGGAGATCTCGTTTTTTCTTTTGACAGTGGTGATGCCCAGCTGGCATCAGAAGGATTGCTCGCTGTTCGAAAGAAGTGGGATGCGAGCCATCGTTGTGCATGGGGATTTGTCGATACCAAGGGAAAGGAAAGTTTCAGAGGTAATTTCTGGTACCTCAAAAGCTTTAGTGAAGGAATCGCTTCTGTGCAGCCTGATCGTGGCACTATCGAAGGTGTCATCCCCTGGGGCTTCGTAAGTCGCAGTGGAAAAATGACAATCGAGCCGATTTATACAGATGTATTTTCGTTCTCAGAAGGACTGGCGGCTGTTGCGCTCAATGGAAAGATTGGTTACATAGACAAGGCGGGGCATTTCGTGATTCCTCCGCAATTTGACCTGGCCAGACCTTTTTCCGAAGGGATCGCAAATGTTGTAGTTTTCGACCATAAGAAGCGCATCTGGGACGATCGATATATTGACAGGGACGGCAAGCTGCTTTTCAAAAATGAGTACACAATTCCCGGCTCAAAGTCTCTTTACGAGTACGCTGGTACCTGGACGCATTTGAATGCTCATAAGCAGCGCTATTCGCATTTCATGCCGAGTAACGAGTTCGAGACGGACAGCGACTTCAGAGACGGAGTGGTCCTCTGCTGGAAAGATGACAAATATGGATTCCGGGACAAGTCAGGAAAGTA
>JAGQHH010000552.1 GCA_020431945.1 Cyanobacteria bacterium HKST-UBA02
AAAGTAGCGGGATATCGAGCCGGCGATGGACAGCTTTTTCGAACGGCTTTCGAAACCTGGCAAAAGAACAGTAAGGGCAAAATCCGATTCGTCTACGAGCCTGTGAAATCGCAAGCAGATATCAACTGTGCCTGGGTAAGTGATCAGAAGGAGCTCCGCTTAGAAGACGCCGTAGGGGTCTGCTCTCGTACGGCAAATAGTTCGAACTATCTGCAAGGAGCCGGGATAAAAGTTCTTACTTTTTCGACAGCTCATGCTAATTTCAGCAAAGACAATCAATTTCGCAAGAACTACCTCGAAGAGGTCTGCTTGCATGAGATCGGTCATAGTCTCGGCTTGAATCACAGCAAGAGTGAGAAAGATGTGATGTGCCCTCACGCACACATGCGACCAATAATCAGTCCGACAGTACGCGACCTGGCAGCACTTAATTCGCTTTACGTGACCAATATATATGAAACCATAGGCGCCGCCCTCGATGCAGTGGACAGCGGCAACTACAAAGCCGCACAGATCCAGCTCGACAAAGCATTGGCCACCAACCCGAAAGACAGCCAGGCTCGTGAGGCGATCTGTATTTGTTACTTCAATGCTGCAACAAAAGCACTGCACAAAAACGACTACGAAACAGCGATCAAACTGCTCACAAAATCCCGAGACCTTGTCTCCGGTACCGACACCGATACCAGACGAGAGGACGTGCTTAAAGCTCTGCACTATGCGTATCTGCAAGCGGGAAGGTCGAAAGATGCGCAGGACCTTGAAAAACAATACTCTTCCCTGCAGGCGAAGGCGACGAACAGCGCCTCCTTCCTCGATCAATATGGGCTCAAACGCGAGTCTCTGCCCTATTACGAGGAAGCGCTGGCGAAACATCCGGATGATCCGGCCATTCGTGAAAAGTTCTGCTACCTCCTCGTTTTGCTGGCTCGCGATGAGTTGCATAAGAACAATGATGAAGAAGCTATATCGCTCCTGATCCGGGCTAAAGGGATGCTTCGCAAGGGCATGCCCGACGAAATCATAGACAAAGTAATCGGGGAACTCCGTCGTGTATATGAATACTCACATCGATACGACGAATCGGACCGGGCAGCCAGAGATGGTGCCGCCCTCAAGCCTCCTCCGCCTCCCCAAAAGAAGAGAACTCCGGAGGAGGACCTGGCAGATCTCACGGCTGCGGCGAAGAAAGAGCACCCCGACGACTGGGTAAGCCCGACTGCCGCGAAGTCACAATACGCCAAGTTGAAACTGCTCTACGAACAGTATGTAGAGGCACTCAGGAAAGGCGCCGCTGCCGCGCAAGTGAAGAACCGCCCCGGATGGGGAGCCACATTCATCGTCTTGTACAAGGGATACGATGGGCGGAAGCCGCCCAACCCACTTTCCTCTCTTTTCGAGATCAGGCATCGCCTCATAGACATGACGAACGAAAGCGCAGTGATCGGCATCGAGTGCGGACTGCCGTAGAATCTGGAGGAAATGAAATCGTCCAGTCCATACCTTAAAGCAATCTTCGATTGACTATCGAAGACACCCATTCATGAGCAAAATCATAGACGAATTGGTTCCTTCCGAGCCAGAGACGAGAAAGCGTGTCTTCGAAATCTTATAACGATACGTGATAGCCCATTGAAATAGCCAGCTGAATACCCATAAGGCTATTTCCTTCAACGACGGTTTCAACAGTCAGCAAAGAATCCTGAATGGTGGCATTGAAAGTACTGCGCGATTCAAGGCCCGGCTGTTTATAGTTAATCATATGCTTCCAGGTATCACGAAGATCTTCGAGCATCTCCGGATCATTCGACAACTGTTTTATAGTCCACTTTCGCCCGAAGCGATACGCCACCAGTCCGGGAACAACCCTAAACTCAGAGTGACGAAACACGAGCAAATCAGCTTTGTCGTCTACCAGCTTCCATTCGGGCAGATCCTCGGGGAAGGCTCGAAGCTCGGATGGATTCCTCATTCGATAGAGCACCTCACGCAAATAGCCGAGCTCATTTGATGCGATAAGGACGCCGTCCAATGGTGAGCATAGATACTGTGACCCTGCGGTGCCCGCACCGCGAGCGAAACTAAACGGTGGGGAATCGAAACTCAATACTTCGACGCCCTCTATCACCTGTTTAAATTTCGAACGCGACCGAAGACGCTCAATTGCTGAACGCGCCACGCCGACGCTCCGATCGCCGAACACGATGACATCTGCGCACTGTCCGTTACCAAGACCAATGCCTCCATTGAACGCAAAGGTTCGTGCTCCATGCAGCACGAACGCCATCTGACAGCCTTCGAATATTCTATTATTGGCAAGCTCTTCATCGCTAATGAATCGGCCCGGTGGGCGCTTGGTTAGCATAGGAGAAATCAAGGTGACCTCATCCCTTTTCTGGCTGTGAACGGAGGATGGGACAGCCTGTATCAGCAGCTCTGTGTCTGCAGGAAGCCAATACAAAACCGGCTTCCAACCCTTACTGCCACGAGCAGGTATTCTCTCTTTGCTCAAGCTCAATGGACGGAGTTCTGATTGATCGACGCTCCGCTCAAGCTCAGCTATAATTCCCTTCGCCCTGTCGCTGTCTTCGCTAACGGCCTCATCCAATTCCCCTCTTGCAGCCTCCATATCGGCGATCAGCAATGCAGCAACTCCAAGAAGCAACGGGTCGGCTTTGGACCTATTCATCACATCTATAGCCGCGAGTCTTACATACGCATCCTCGAGCTCGAATCGAGTAATGTTGCTCCGCTCCATTACCAGAGCTTGTTGATAGGCTGCTATGACTGCTTTGCAAGCGTCCTCAGTCTCAGGCTTGGCATTCCGCATAATTCGAATCTGGCACGGTCTGCAGCGGGCAAGAGAAATCCAATGATGAGCCTTTGTGCAGCCCAGACCATTGCATGTTCCAATCTCTACTATCTCCCTCTTAATGTCTAAAGAATCGGAGTATCGATACAAGAGAGTACAGAGACGCTGCAGCCTGGACTCTTGATAGTCCGCTAACATCTCCCGCGAGTAAGGTCTGTATGGCGGAATCTTTGACAGTTCATCTTTGACTTCGTTGGGAGCGACATTTATCTCTTCGAGCTTCTCGACCTTGACTTTGGGCGACTTGCTACTTCCAGAAATGGTGCATTGAAGCTTCGCCACACTGCCGGGTGTCCCCGCCGAAACCTGCTCGAATGGCATGGCACAAATAATCGCATGCAAAGCTGCCCGGATAGCAAAAGGATTGTCGTAGCCGCGAGTCAAACGAATATCATATGCGTCGCATACTTTGTTCAGCTTGAACTCGACCTGTAAGTCTACGTCCCTGTCGTAACGGCAATGCCAGTGATCGCCGATCTTTCTCGATAGTTCTTGCCATTTATTGAGACCCCGACTATCAGCTTCCGGTGTCTCCGCGCAGCACGGCGCCGGCTGTATCAGGTAAAGCAAGAAGATAGCAGCAACAATTGGGAAGACTCTGTAGCTCATTGCTCTCCTTTTTTACTGACCGATACATACTCTGGTCAAACCCTCCGAATATGAGGAGGCTTCCAGATACTTTTCCTCGGTGACCTTGTTTCCCTTCTTATCGATGTACCCCCAGAGATTGCCGTCTGTGGACACCGCCGCCAAACCCTCGGAGAAACTCTTTACTTTCGAAAATGTTGGCGGAACGACTAGCTTACCGCTTCTGTCTATAAAGCCGTACTTGTCACCTTTTTTGATGATTGCCATGCCGTCCGAAAATCCGTGCGCACCTTCGAAACTCGGCTTGATTACATACTTTCCTGACTTGTCCCGGA
>JAGQHH010000553.1 GCA_020431945.1 Cyanobacteria bacterium HKST-UBA02
GAACCTGCGACCTACTGCTCCCAAAACAGCTAAATACCACACTTCTGGCACTCGTTTAATATTTCCGACGGTTAGCAGATCATGCTATAATTCTTATTATACGGGGCTTTGCAGATTTCTTGCAATTTCCAGAGTTTTACCCCGATAACTGTCATTTTTTCCGGATTTGATTCCTATATGATTCCGAAATTTGGAAGGCTACCCCATAAATAGATCTCGGGGAGAGCGCGAAAATGCCTAAACTTCGTTTGACGAAAGACAACATTCAGAAGCTTCGGCCGGTAGAGGGCAAAGAGACCTTCTACTGGGATACGAAATGCACCGGATTTGGTCTTCGGGTGACGCGGACGAGCATGACCTATGTCGTTCAGACCCGGCTGGCTGATCATAGGATCGCCAGGGTGAAGATAGGACGGACAGATGTTCTCACTCTGGAGCAAGCGGAGAAGCAGGCGAGATCTCTTCTTGGAAGAATTGCCCTGGGAGAGGATCCCAATGCGGAGAGGGTCGATGAATCTGCCAACAAGCTGACCCTCAGGGAGCTATATGAAGAGTACAAGTCGGTGAAGAAGCTGCGTCCGAAGACTGTCTATATCTACGATGGCGCTGTTAGGAGATGCTTTGAGGACTGGCTAGACAAGCCGGTGGTTGCGATAACCAAGGACATGGTTCAGAAGCGTCACTATATGCTCTCGAATGCCAATGGACCAAGAGGGAAGGGAGAGGCCCAGGCGAACCAGGGTATGAGGGTGCTGCGATCCGTTCTGAATTATGGCGCTATTGCTTATGAAGATTCGAATGGGAAATCGCTTCTTGGGGACAATCCAGTACGGAGGCTTTCGCAGACAAGGACTTGGAACAAGATTCCCAGAAGGCAGGATGTGATTTCGCTGGAGGAGCTCGAGGCCTGGTACAGGGCAGTGGTGGAGCTGGAGAATGATATTGTCCGAGACTATCTTCTTCTTTGTTTGTTTACCGGACTTCGGCGCTCGGAGGCGATGAGGCTCAAGTGGAAGGATATCGATCTGGAGGCTCGTGTTCTTCTTATCCCGGCGGAGAATACAAAGGCTGATCGAATGCATGGGTTGCCGTTGTCTGACTTTCTATGCGATTTGTTGAGGAAGCGAGCGAAGTGCAAGCGGAGGGGAAACGAGTATGTCTTTCCAGCTCGGGATGGGGATGGTCACATGGTTGAGCCGAAGCGGGTGATTGATAAGGTTAAGGCCACATCTGGTGTCAACTTCTCGATGCATACGTTGAGGAGGACTTTTGAGACATGTGCAGAGCGGTTGGATATTTCGTATTATGCGCTTAAGAAGCTGCTCAATCATTCAACGTCTGGGGATGTCACTTCGGGTTATATTGTGATTGGTGTAGAGCGGCTGAGAGAGCCGATGCAGAAGATTACGGATTTCATTAGGGCGCATGCTGGTGCTTGAGCGAGGAAGATGAGGATACTTTAGAACCAGCTATTGATTTGTTACACCATTAATGCATATCCTTAACCAGGAAACCTGGACACCAAGCAATATGACGATCTGTAGTTTTCCCTTTCGCATACTCAAATACACCTGTTCCGTCATTCTATGTTTGATGGCTATCAACGCATCGGACAGGCTCTTCGCACAAGATTCAGCTGCGTATGATGCAAATCGCCTAAAAGTCCTGTATAAAGAGAGACGGTGGACCCTGGCCGTCCACGAACTGGACAAATTTCTGGCAGTTTCACCAACTAGTTCTGAAGCTCTGCAAGCGAGGGCAACCTGCTATATTCGGCTTGGCAAATACGAACAAGCTCTACTCGACCTAAATAAGGCGATCTCTGCCAACCCATCTAATCTGGGATTGTATTCATTACGGTCATCTGTAGCAAAGAAACTTGGGGACGATACGCTCGCCAATGCGGATCGCCTAAGGGCTATAGGTCAAAAGTTGAATCAAGCGCCCTTTAAACCTGCGGGAAGATTGACCGGAACCAAAGTGAACGAACGCGGTCACTGTTTTGCAACCAAGTATGAAACAAGGCATTTCAGATTCTTTTCTGATTCCAGCTCGGAGCAAACCTCATGGACAGCTGAATCACTAGAGGGTTTCGTTTGCTTTGTCGATCAACGAGTGTGCAGATTAAGAGGTGCTTATCCTCTTACTGTATTTGTACTCAAGGATGAAAATGCAATGAACGAATTCTTGCGACAGTCCTTTGGATACCAGCCCAAGCGATCACTCCACGGTCTATTTTTTGCCAGCGCTAACGCATTTGTAACCTATACGGATTCCGGCTTCGGAACATTTACACATGAACTAATGCATAAAGTGCTCAGTGAGACTGTCAAAGAACTAGACTATTGGGCATTTGAAGGCATTCCAACATTGTTCGAAAAAACCTACGGCTATCCCACACCGTCTGGCTGGAGTTTCTGTTTCGGATATCAAAACCCGTGGAGACTTCGAGAGCTCGACAAAAAGTGGGATTCACTCAGCCTGACCAAGATCGTGCAAAATTCTAAAACTGGTGATAGCTCAAACGAGTCAGAAGAACGCCTTATAGCCACCTTCTTGAATGACAACGGCAACCTCGATAAGTACCTAGAGCTTGCAAGACTAGGCAAGAAAAACGGTTTCAACACCTACCTAGAAGGAGCGTTCAACTGCTCCCTGAATGGGTTAGAGCCTAAGTTTCGAGACTACTTGGCGAAAATTCGGTCACGATGGACTGAATTGCAGGAAATACCAGCCTCGAAGACCTGCTCATCCGAAGGAGCATTTTTGAAGTTCAAATCTGAAAATTCCAGAGCCCTAACACCAATACTTGGTCGGTAAGAGTGGCTGTAGGCAACCGATCTTAGTCATTTTCAACGAGGAGAACGCCCAATGCTGAGAAAATCTAAAAAACAATCGGTACCACCTTATCCCTGGCAAATCGAGGCACAGCATCCCGATTTGTTTGAGTTCTACTGGGAAGTAAGAGATGAGGAGCTATACCCATACCTTTCGAGCAGCGTGGCCAGCCCATGTGACGTTATTACTATTCGGCAGAGTATAAGCGCCCATAGGTACAGAGGTAAAACGGTTAAGTTTAGTGTTTGCTTGGAGAAACAGACGGGGGAAGTAGGGTTATGCATCGCTGCAATGAGCTACGACGAAAAGCTTCTAGCAAGGGACATCCAGTTTATGGAACCTGCTCAGAAGGATTCAACATGGATGAATGTTACAGCATGCATACAAGTACCAGA
>JAGQHH010000554.1 GCA_020431945.1 Cyanobacteria bacterium HKST-UBA02
TGCCTCGCCTGCAGACTCAGAAGAGCCTCCATTGCGCGATTTCATCTCGTTCCCGCCAATCTCTCTTACGGTTTTCAGCTCATTGAGTTTATAGCTGTTCGATCTGGCTGCTTTGCGTTGCTCGGTCTTTCTTCTGCGCGTCACTGGCCTGTCCTCTGCACCCGATACTCTAATTGTGCCCAATAGATCATCTACAGATCTCTTGATTTTTCCTATCTTAGATAGTAATCAAAAACAAAAGAAGAAATATCCAGAAGGAAAAGCGGGGGTCCGCAGGCGACTTGCCTTACGAACCCCCGCCGTCAAGCTTCAGGACCTCAATCCTGACGATGATTCAGACGACTGTGCCGCGAGCCGTAGCTGGCATAGATGCCGATTCCGATCAGCATCCAGACCAGGAATCGGATCCAGGTAAGCATCGGCAGACTGAGCATCAGACCGACACAAACGACGACACCGGCAGCCGGCACCCAGGGTGAGCCGGGACAGCGGAAGCGCCGCACCCGGTCAGGCTCTTTGTAGCGCAAGATGATCACACCGAGACAGACCACCACGAAGGCAGCCAGGGTACCGATGTTGCAGAGCTCAGCCAGCTCTCCGATGGGGAGGATTCCGGCACAGAGCGCCACCAGCGAGCCCAGGATAACGATTGCCCGGGTAGGTGTGTGGAAGCGGTGCGAGATCTCTCCCATACGCGGGGACAGGAGCCCGTCCCTGGACATGCGCATCATGATGCGCGACTGACCGAGGAGCAGGACCAGGAGCGTGGAGGTGAGACCGGCAAGAGCACCCACAGAGACGATGGGAATCGCCCAGTGATCGCCGATGTGGTCGAGCACCGTAGCCACCGGGGCTTCGGTGCCGAGCTTGGTATAGGTGAGAGCCCCCGCCATCACCGCCGCCATGGCCATATAGAGCAAGGTGCAGACCACCAGGCTCCAGAGGATACCCTTGGGCAGGTCACGCTGAGGATCCTTGCACTCTTCCGCCAGGGTCGTCACCGAGTCGAAACCGATATAAGCGAAAAAGACGATCGCTGCACCGGTCACGATACCACTGATTCCGAACGGCATGAAGGGCGAGAAGTTGGCGCTGTCGATATGCCAGACGCCAATTCCGATGAACAGCACAATCACCAGGGTCTGAACCGCCACCAGCCAGAACGTCGCCCGGGCGGCCATCTTGATGCCGGCCACGAGCAGGGCGTTGATGCCGACAACGATCAGCACCGCCAGGATGTCGATACTACCGAGGGCCGCCACAGCCTTCACCCCTTCGAACAGACCGAAGAGAATCAGGGCGGCGCCGCCGACGACACTGACGATGGAGGCGAGCGATCTGGTGGCGTTGTTGCGGAAGCTCTTGAGCGAGCGATCCACCAGATAACCGCCGACGAGCAGACTGATGACCGTAGCGAGGACGGCGGCCACCGGCAGATTCTCAGGCGCCTTGCTCAGGAAGGCGGGAAGGACGATGCCTCCTCCTTTGAGAACAGCCTGGAGATAGCCGCTCCATCCGACAGCCACGGCGCTCGAGCCGACGGCGTATTCGAGAAGCAGGTCCCAGCCGATAATCCAGGCGAGAAACTCGCCCAGGGTGGCATAGGCGTAGGTGTACGCCGAGCCAGAGACCGGGATCATAGAAGCAAGCTCGGCATAAGAGAGTGCCACCAGCGCGCAGACCACCGCGGCCAGGGCGAAGGAGACGATGATCGCAGGACCGGCATGTTCGGCGGCAGCGACACCGGTGAGGACGAAAATCCCCGCACCGATGATACAGCCGAGACCGGCGATGAACAGATCGGTAGCCGACAGAACGCGCTTGAGCTGCGGACCGTGAGCTTCTTCCGTGCTGCCCTGCAATTCGGCAAGAGTCTTACGACGAGCACCTTTCGACAATAAGCTGTGAAGCATAGTTCTTTGCTCCTCATGTTGTTTCCACTGCGGCGGCCGGCTTTCTCGAAAACCCGCACGTTAGACCAGGACTCAGGTTCAGCCGCCGATGGAACTTTTCTAGAGACGTTTTCGAAGACGTTGCTCAACCCGGTGACCGCTGGTCGCCTGGTTGAGTGTTTAGTTAGAAGCTGTGCGGGTTTTTAGGGTGAGAAAGTTTTTGAGTCAAGAAAACAGTTAGGGTTAGTAAAACTAGGAGACCGCCCCGGTAACGATCAATACTCTCTCTTGAGAAGTTTCAAAGGCTGTCTGGTGCCGCTGTTGTCAATATCTTGCGCCAGTAGCGCGAATGTTTATGTCAGCCAGGGAAAACAGAAGAACAGGAATCATCAACCACCTGACATCTCGGCCTTCGCGGCGCAACTCCTGCAACCTTTGAAGCTCAATCGATTCGAGAAATAGTCGTTATCAAGTGGACCACTTTCAAAAACAGCCGCGCTACCGGTGCTAACTGCTTACCAATGTTGCAGAGAGGTACCAGGTATTAGTAGTGTCGGTTAGTTTTCAGCTCTCTCGTTCTTTTCGATATTTACTTTTCATTCCTGACTCATCAGCTCGATTACAACAGTTCCTGCTCGCGACTCGTGGTCGCCCGTGGGGAACTGCGCTCGCTATCGCTGATGAAGCTCACCTCCATAAACTCCATTAACCGCTGACCAAGTCAGCACTTGGGAGACAGATTATGAGCATTGACATCAAAGTCACTGCTGGCAAGCTCCGTTCGGCGCTCGCAAAGCATACCGAGGAGCGAGCCAGTCTCGTTCTTGTTTTGTTCTCAGGAGAGGGAGTCAAGGGAGCAATCCCGCAAGCCGTTGATGAGCTCACCAACGGTCTCATCTCCCGGCGCCTGGAACACGACGGTTTCGACCCGAAGTACAAGCAGTCCAAGGTTATCGACACTGATCTCACTGTCGACGGTCTCGACAAGATCGTCCTCATCGGTCTGGGTCGACGTTCACAACTCAAACTCTCGGGTCTCAGAGCAGTCCTCGCCGAAGCTTTCGTCGAAGCTCGCGACAGCGCCAGGGCCGAGCATCTCATCTTTCCCCTCATCGACGTCGACCTGAAGGGCTTCACCGTCGAGCAATTCGCTCAGGTGGTGGCGGAATACGCAGTCCTGGCGGACTACGAACCGAACCATCAGAAGACCCGCACCTGGCTCGATGAGGCGGAGCAGAACCACTTCAAGTCCCTGACGCTTCTCGCCGATCGCTGGACCCTGAGCGCCGCCAAACGTGGCCTTCGCTTCGGGCAACAGGTGGCGGAAGCGACGGTGCTCGCCCGCAATCTCGTCAACGAGCCGGCTCGCACCATGACGGCCCAGAAACTGGCCGACACGGCAAAGCAAGTCGCCGCCAACAGCGGTGGCCTGGTCAGCTGCCGGGTCCTCCAGAAGAAGTCCATCGAGAAGCTCGGTATGGGCGGCTTGCTGGCGGTCAACAGGGGCTCCAAGAACCCGCCCGCCTTCATCGTGTTGAGCTACGATCCGGCAAGTGGTCCCACCGAGGAAGTGGTGGCACTGGTCGGCAAAGGTGTCACTTTCGACACCGGCGGGCTCAACGTGAAGGACTGGGAAAGCATGCGGAACATGAAGATGGACATGGCCGGCAGCGCTGCTGTGATTGCCACCATGTCCCTCATGAACGTCCTCAAGCCGTGTGTATCGGTGCGTGCCGTCGTGGCTGCCACCGACAACCTGGTGAGCCGGGACGCCATGCTTCAGGACGAAGTGATTACATCCATGTCGGGGATCACCGTCGAGGTCGGGCACACCGACTGCGAAGGCCGCCTCACTCTCATGGACGCCATCCACTACGCCCAGACCAAACTGGGAGCCACCAAGGTCATCGACCTGGCCACCCTTACCGGTGCCGTCGAGGAAGCCCTGGGTGCCTACGTCACTGGCATATTCGGAAATGATGCTCGCTTTACCGGCAAGTTCGCTGAGTCAGCGGACCGCGCTGGTGAAGACATGTGTGCCCTGCCCATGCCCGACATCTATCGGGACGGCAACAAGAGCAATATGGCCGACCTTACCAATGACGGTACCGGACCCGGTGCCATCATCGCCGCCTGGTTCCTGCGCGAATTCGTTCAGGAAGGGGTGACCTGGATCCACGCCGATATCGCCGGCACTGCCTTCCGTACCGATGCGCAAGCGTCCGGTATCGAGTCGGTAGGCGGCACCGGCGTCGGGGTCCGTACCCTGGCCCAGTTCCTGCGCAGCTACGGCTGCTGATTTCACCCTGCTTTCACTGGAATCACGCATGCATCATTTCGATGCAGCGTGATTCCTTTTTCTACCCACCTTGTACTATATTGCTTAGTTTTCATACCAATATCCAAACACCTTCATGCAGCTCTGCTAGCCCGTAGCCAGATAAGCTCTTGCTCAGATGCACCCGGGCGATTCGCCGCCGCAGGCTCGAAAGTCCTTCTCTACAATGACTCTTGAGCAGTCGAGTAAGGCCAGGTTCCAGGTAAACAGTTATTTCTAGAGAGTCCTGAGGCTTTGATCCATCTGCTCCTCAAACCATAACTTCATCTCGTATTTCAATTTCAAATCAGCTCGAGCCGTTAAAACAACCAAGCAATACCAACAACACGAACAGACAGACCGCCAGCCGATCCGGAACTCCGGAGACGAATCGAACGGTCCTCTCTGTTCTGACGGCTCGACTCGCTTCAAAAAGATTGGAGACTTGAATGAAGCTGAATTTGCTGGAAGCTGCCCTGAAGCGGAATCTGAAAGGATTTACCGCAACCGGACAGCAGACCACATCGAATGGCGGAACATGCCAGTCATGCCGCCAGAAATCCGAACAGTTGCTGAACGGATTTTGCGCCAACTGCCTCAAACCATGCGACCTCGCAACCGGTCACTGCGGCAAGATTGACGAAGACCAGCGCCGAAGCCTGTAGACGTCTACCGGTTTCCTGACCACCAACCTATTAACCTGAGGAATAGCACTTGAGACCTACCCGAGTCCTCACAGTCGCCTTCGCGGCAATCCTGCTCGCGATCACAGCAGTCAGCAACGCCAGCGCCCAGAGCCTCATCGAGGCCGCCATGAGCGCCAGTCCTGCCGCAAGCACCCAGAAGCCCGTCGACAACATCGACATCACCATGGACGGAACCGTGGCGAAAAACGTGCTCCTGGGCATCCCGGGTACCACAATGCCTGCATCCTTCCGCATCGAAGGCAAGGGCATCGTGTTCGGGCTGGACCTACCTTCTCCGGACATGCAGACCCGTTTCGCCAACCTCGACGGCAAGCGCGTGCGCGTCTCCGGGACCCTGGAGAAGATCGTGAGCACGCGACCCGACGGGACCCAGACGAGCTGGATCATCCTCAAGGTCCAGAGCTATATGGTCCTGACCAACTAGCTGATTGAGCGGTCCTGACCGCTCCCTCCGTCTGACTGCGGTAGCCTGGCAATCACCAGGCTTGCCGCAGTCATTTTTCCATCCGCTTCTATTCATGAATATAGTA
>JAGQHH010000555.1 GCA_020431945.1 Cyanobacteria bacterium HKST-UBA02
CTGGTTCCAGGGCGCTGGTGGAGAAGCTCAGGAAAAATCCCATGTATCGCGCTCTGCGGGCTGACAAGCTGGTGATCGCGATTCTCGAGAATGTGCTTTCTCTCTACCTCTCTCCTCATCCAGAGAAAGAGGTCGCGGTCCTTGCACTGGCAGCGATACCATTGCAGGATCTCGAGAAAAGAGCGAGGGAGTTTGCAGCGGGTCTCGATGGTGGCATAAGTGAATTTCTCGATCTGGAGGTCGTGGAGACGCGATCGGCCTTCGGAGGCGGCAGCACGCCCGGACAGTCGCTCCCCAGCTATGCTCTTTCCCTCGGAACCAAGGACAGGTCCGTCTCCGCTTCGGCCCTGGCTGCGGCCCTGCGCCGCGCCGAGACTCCTGTGGTAACAACTGTGAATGCGGATCGTGTGCTCATCGATTTCCGCACCATTCTGGAGGCGGATATAGAACCTCTCCGGTCGAGCCTGAAGACAACGGCTGAACACCTCTTTATCAAGAGGATATAATTCAACAGTTTCATTCAGAGGGCGATGGAAAATGGATGCGGATCTCGACGAGCGTCTGACTCAGCTTTCTCAGAAAGTGGACGATCAATTTCGTTTCACTCGCAATGCGCTTGTGCTCTGCACTCTAACTATCATTGGCGTGATGGTCTTTACAATCACCCAGATTTTCAACAGCTTGCCTTCTCAGATAATCTTCAATTACATGTCTAATCTCGATCAGATTGTCGCCGAGTGGAAAGCCTGCGAATTCGTTCAAGAGCATCGCAACCGGAAGACCCGTGAAGAGCTGCAAAAGCAGAAAGCGGCTCCTGATGCGGCAGACAAGCCTCTGGCGGAATAGCTTTTTGAGACCGATTATTTCTTGAGCAATGCCTGACGGCGATTGACTTCTGCTTCTACTTCGTCCGGCGAGATATTGTTGACTTGCATCGGACCGGCGCAGATCTCGCGCCATGGCGCACCGGCCAGGGCTTGCCGGACGATTACCTCGAAAACCTGCGCACGGACGCCGTTGCCGTAACTTCCCGATTGTCCGAGGTTGCCGCCCATGGTCGGTCCCTGGGGGTTGCCGCGGGGCACGGCTTGAGTACTCGGCTCGGTGAGCGGCCCGGTCGGCGGCGAACTTCCGCCGAAATTGTTGCTCGGCGTTGTCGGGGCCGGTGGCGCGGGAGCTGGCTCCGGCGGCGAGTTCGGTTTGGACATCGTCTTGAAGGTGTCCATTTGTTGTTGGAGAAGAGGTCTGGCAGGACCGTTGTCGAGCAAGGGCGTTTTCTCGTTGCTGTTGTCGAAGAATCCGCCGGAGCTTTGTTGCTTGGCAGGTTTCGGCGGAGCGGCTACTGCTTTTTGCTCTTCTTTGGCTTTGCGCGCTGCTTCTTCGGCAGCCTGCTTGGTTGTGGTTAGCTGTTGCTGGAGGTTGGCGACGGTATCGCGGAATTGCTCGCGCATCTCTTCGAGTTGCGCCTTGAGTTGATTGATCTCGGAGTCTTTCTGGCTGACTTCCGAATGCTTTCCTTTCAACTCTTCCTCTCGCTGGCTGACAGTCTCGACCATTTCGTCATAACGGGAGTTGAACTCCTCGAAACGAGACTGGAGAGTCTCCTGGGTCTCCTGCAGCTCTTTCTCTTTGCTGGCGAGAAGCTCTTTGTACTCTTTCTCTCTGTCCTCGATAACCTTCGACAGGTCCTCGTCTCGGCCGTGTACAAGCTCTTTGAGCTCGTCATTGCCTTTCTTGAGGTCGTCATTGCCCTTGCGGAGCTCTTCATTGGCTTTCTTGAGCTCTTCCAGTTGTGCGACCAGGGCTTCGTCCTGAACGACGACAGTGCGCACTCTTTCGCCACCTTCACCACTGCCGGTGGCATATTCCGGTGGCGGCTCCGGTGACTGGATCGCGTCATAGGCGGCCCGGAAAAGATCGCCAGGCAGTCTTTGCGTACCCAGCAGCTCGACGAGCCTGTGCAGCAGATCGGCGGGGTGCTCGTCCGGATAGACGGCCATATAGGCGCAACGGAAAGTCCAGGGATCGATCTGTCCGGAAGCTAATTGATCCGCAAGGGCCGTCACCAGTCCGTCCGGGGTGAGCTTGGCTTCCTGCTCGGCGCCGACCCGCGACTCCATGGCCGTGACGAGCTGATCGATCGACGGCACCAGCTCGCCCACGGCTTTCATGGGCTCCAGGGCTGCTGACAGAGACTCCATCAGGGTATTGAGGTTGAGACCCAGCTCGAAAAAGGTCTGATTCTGAAGGGTCTCTTTGAAGCTCTTGAACGATTCGGTCTGCTCTCCGGCGGTTTTCTGCAGGGCCGAAAGATTCATAGCGCACACGCCCAGAGTCTGGTCGATACTGTTGAGGAGCTCGATGGCCTCTGTGTGTCGCTTGTTCGTGTCGTCGAAATACTCGGGAGGGAGGGTCTGGACGACGGCTTTGACAGTGTCAGGTATGACTATCGGGGCTGTCTGAGCCGCTGGTGTGGCCACGCTCTCGGATTCCTCGTCAGGCACAGGACGTCTCAATGATTGTCTATCTCGTTTGCGCTCCGGTTCGGACTTGTAATCAGGCTCTGTAACTTCGGCAACGGGTTCGGGCTCAGGCTCGGGAACGGCTTCGACAATCGGCTCAGGCTCGGGCTCAGGTTCCGGCTCAGACGTGATTTCGGCCGCGGGCTCAGGCTCAGGTTCTGGTTCCGGCTCTGGTTCTGGTTCCGGCTCTGGCTCCGGCTCCGGCTCCGGCTCCGGTACTATCTCGGCAACAGGCTCCGGCTCGGGTTCTGGCTCGGGCTCCGGCTCGGGCTCCGGGACTGGCTCAGGTTCCGGCTCGGGCTCGGATACTGCTTCTGCAACGGTCTCAGGTTGCGAAGGCATGCTGAAATCCGGAATTCGCGGTTCGACCAGACCCTCTGGAAGCGACACATCCGGCATCTTAGGCTCAGGCAAGCTATCGGGAAGTGAAATCGCCTGTGACGACAAATCTGGCATCTTCGGCTCCGGAAGCGAGAATGCCGGTGGTTCGGACATCGGCACCTGATCCGGGAATTGCGGTGGAGCGGAGACACCCATCTCGCCAAAGGTCGCCGGCGGCTCCGGCGCCGGAGGAACAGGAGGAGCTGCTGCCGGCAATGGCACAGAAACAGCTTCATCCGCCGCAACCGGCTCAGCTTCGCTCTCCTCGTCGGAACCCCAGGGGTCCGGAGGTTTCGTTGTCTGGGCTGTCTGGGCCGATTCGAGCTCTACTGCAGCGGCAGCCTGATTGGCGTCTTCGTCGTCACCCTGGTTGCTATAAGGATCCGGGGGCAAAGCCTGACGGGCTAAGGATCTCAGTCTTGCACGGCGAGCGGAAAGAGACGAGTCCTGGCGGCTCGATTTGCCGGAGCTTCCATTATTGGAATTGCCGTTTCCGTTTTCGTCTCTTGCCATTCAGAGTTTCCTTCTTAACTGCCAGACGGATGTTTCCCATCCGTGCCAATCGCCATTCATGGCAGTGCCTCGAGACCTCCTATTTTGATGTACCCTGTAAGAGCAAAACTACCGCAAGTCAGGCGATCGGCTTAATGTTCGCTGCCTCAATATTTGCCATTTGTCTACTATAGTAATCTCGAAAACCGCCTCAGAGTCAATTATACGACCTTTTGGGTTCTCTTGACAAGCTTATAGAATGTAGTTACTATGCAGGTTGAGGTCTATTCAAGCCTGTCTCGGGCGGCGCGGATGAAGACCTTTTACCAGGAAAGCGTCCAATAATTCGACCTATATCAGAACCGTCCCGACGGATTTCCCCCGATAGCGCCGGTTGTGGCAGGGAAAAGTCCCCAGGAGGCGTGCCGGACAGGCACTGTGGGTACAAAATACTTGGATGCTGGTCAGGATAGCTAAAGTGGAACTGCTTATCTGTCAGAGTTGTGGTGTTGTGCTTCGCACTAAAGGGAAGCATTGCACCGGCTGTGGTGTGACTCTGGCACTCCATTCGCCCACCTCGATTCCCTCTTTCGCTGAGGCCAGACCGCCACTTGCGGTTTCGGTCAAGCAAGACCATCTCTTGTTGGAGCGAGTGGTAACTCAGAGGCAATTACTCACTCTCGGTCCGCGTCCGCCTCAGCCCGGCGGCCACTACGGTGTCTCGTCCGGAACTTCATTCCCCTCGTCGATCACCTCGCCGGTGGCTGACTACGGTGGCAACGGGCATGGCAACGGGCACGGCAATGGCCAGGGAAACGGCAATGGCAACGGCGGTCAGTCCGTAGATCAGGCTGGCGCCGGGGGTCTCCTGGCTGATCCCTCCGGTCAAGAGCCACCGGATACATCCCCGGCTCTCTTCGCCGAGCCAGAGGCTCCGCTTCCGACTCTCAAGCAGGTCGACAGCCCCGAGCCGGGTCTGGTGCCGGTGGACCCGTTCGCTGAGTCATCTGGCGAGTCTGCCGAATCAGAATCAGTTTCAAGCAGTCCGGATCCGGAGCCTGTATCCGAGGCGCAGGAACCGCCTGCATCGCCTCCATCCGGACAAGTCTTGCCCGGATCCGGTCTCCTCTCGTCCTTCTCCAGTAAAGTCTTGCTGGCTGCCGGCGCCGCCGGAGCTGCCGGTCTGGCTGCCGCCAATTTGAAGGGAAAAGCTCCCCTCGGCTCCCTTGCGGACTGGGTCGGGACCTCCAGAGATGAGAAGAAGGCGGATTCAGGTTCTTCAGAGAGTCAGGCGGCCGCAGCCCAGGCCGCAGAATCTTCG
>JAGQHH010000556.1 GCA_020431945.1 Cyanobacteria bacterium HKST-UBA02
AGTAGTATCTGTGGGATGAGAACGATTCCAGAACAGGATTCAGTTTCCACAGAAGCTTCGTTTTGTTATTGCTGTCGAATGTGTCCGTAAGGCTCTTTGCCAGGTTTATATAAGCCATTAGAGTTTTGTTCTCCAGCCGATGGAGCTTCTCGGCCAGATCGACATCCTTGCCACCGACCCGGTGAGGAGCGAGATAAGCTTCCATGGCCCGGAGGGCCTCTCTAAGCTCGTCGACTCTCGAGCGATCTCGCGAGTCCGGGAGGCAGAGCACCAGGGATTGAATGAGCTGAAGTCTGGAAACTATGACCCGGGCTCGAAATATCCGGTGGTTGGCTCGCAACTCTTTTATCTTGAGTGGCTTCAGGCTGGCTTCGATTTCGTCTCGAAGGCTCTCCAGACCGGTTCGTCCATGCATTACATGAGCGAGCCCTCTACTATCTCCGCTCTTCCGGCAATCTGCTCCTTCCTTCTCGAGGTCTTTCAGACGCGCAAGGCAATTCGCGTATCCGCCCTGAATCTTAGTCATCTCTTCAAAGAGAGTGTTAGCAGAGTCAATGGCTTCGTCCAGTTTCGCTTTGATTCTGCGATTGGCTCTTACTATATCGCGATCGAAACTCATGACCAGATCGGTCAGGCTGTCGAGCACGGTCTGGCGAACTCTTACTTCGGAATGCTTGCTTGTTTCGCTCCTTGTTCGAGCCTCTTTCTTTGTCGGGATTTCCTCCCTGACCATGGTGGACTCCGGAGATTCAGCAGCAGCGATTTTCTTGTCGATGATTGCGAGAAGCTCTTGCGACTGGCGGGTGATCTCTCTCATGCTCTCGAGAGGAACGGGCTTCGCTGCGGTTGATTTTATTTCTGGAGCCTCTTTTACTGCTGCTTCTTCTTTTTCTTCTTCAATCACTTTCTTCCCTGGAGCTTCTACGCTAACGTCAACGATTGCTCTGACCTTTCTTATCGCATTGAGCATTTCGCCGGGCTCTATTTTGGCGAGCAGAGATAGAATTTCTTCAGTCTTGCTGTCGCCCTCCAGCTCTTTTAATAGGTCCTGAGCTTCAGACTCGAAGTATCTCTTTCTGTACCTCAGATAGTACAGCTGCTCCTCTGCCTCTCTCAGCTCTCTCTTCGGTTTACCTACAGGCTTGCCTTTCTCTCTGGCTTCAGGTAGATAAGCTTTCAAGCATCGTGCTCGGCTTGACAGGTCCTCGGCTTCCTTGATCGTCTCGAAGAGAGCCCTTTGATTGCCCAGATAGCTGAGTCTTTTTTCTTGCAGCAACTCTTCGGCGAGTTTCTCCGGCAGTCTATGAACGGGCTTTCGGTCCCCTGTATGTTCCACTTGCCAGGACAACTTCTCCACGGCCATGCCATGCTCGAGCTCGAGCAGACGGATCTTCTCATTGAGTTTAGATCGTTCCTTCCCGTCGTCCTGTTCGAGTTTTGATAGCTCGGCCCGGGCCTGCTCCAGCTCCCCGGCCAGGTGGTCCACCAGAACCTGGCTGCTCCGGAGCCACTCTCTTTCGTCACTCATCACACCACCCTGGATTGTTGTGACGATATCCTCTATCAGATTATCGAATTCGTTCTTTTCCGGGCTTGTACTGAGTCTGAGGTGATAGGCGAGCTTCCTCGTGTGAAAGCTCAGTTTCCTTCGCTGCTCATCGAGCGCGTCCTTCCAATCTTCCGGCATAAAGACCCAGAAGGTGGCAGCGGAGGCAAGACCAATTGTGGCGAGAAATAGCGCGGTTTCTGGAGTCATGGCGTATCGCCCTCACAGATCTAATATACAAGATGCTAGAAGCGGAAGCCGACGCCCTATTTGAAGCTCTGGATCATTCAATCTTCACAATTTCCTCAGCCGTATAAGCGAGAATGAGAAAGGTCTGGTCGAGATTACAATGAAGGCGGAGGGTGGACGATGACACGCAAGCGAAAAACAGATGCTAAGAAAGCTCAAAAGCGGAATATTCGTGAGCTAGAAAACTTGGAGCGGCTGAAGGAAAAGCAACTCGCTAACAGCGAGGGAGGTTTTGACCCGAGTCAGGTATCGTCCGCCGACTCCGCCTTGAGCAGGAAGCTTGCATCAAAATAGAACTGAACTGTGCTTGCTTGAAGACCGTCTCAGAAGCTGAAGCCGACGCCGCAATTGAAGCTCTGGAGCATTTGTCTGACTGTGCTGTCTGCGTATTGCGAGCCGAATGCCAGATGGTCGTTGCCGGTGGAATGAGTGAGAGAGGGCAGACCGATGATATGGGCGAAACCTGTCCAGACTCTGCCTTTCTTCAGGCGCAGTCCCCAGGTCAACTGATTCTGGGCATTGGCTGCATAAAAGGGGACCATGTTATTCCCTGATATGGGTTTGGTGTTGAAGACATAGCCCACCGAGCCGCTCAGGTAGCGGTTTATGTCGAAGTCGGCGCCGGTATTGATCACCCAGAGATTGCGGAAGCCCGGTCCGAATGTGAAGTTGAACGGAGCTTTCACTTTGGCATTGCCCAGGAGACTGGAGCCGTAGTTGAGATAGGCTCCTTCCACAGCCATCTTGAGTTTTTCGGAAGGCAGGTAGGCTGCTCCGAAAGAGACCCGTCCGGGCAGCGTGATGGCGCCGAGCTCGGCTCTGGTGGAAACGCTCTGCTCGCCAGGCATGTCGAAAGTGACTTTGTTCGAGAGGTTGCCCATATA
>JAGQHH010000557.1 GCA_020431945.1 Cyanobacteria bacterium HKST-UBA02
CCTGGGCGAAGAAGCCGCGGTATGGCGTCCGGTCGCCGTAGACCTCTTCCATGAGCTCTTCGATATTGGCCAGGCGCTTGAGACCGTGGGTGATGGCGATATGCGCGATGGGGAAGAGGAAGCCCACGAAGACGAGCATCTCGAGCGCATAGGCGACCCAGGGCAGAGCCGGAGCCGCAAAGGCGAAGTTGCCGAGGTCGATTGCAGTCACAGTCTGGACTGTGGTGGGGGCGAGGGCGTAGACCGAGCCGATGCCGGTGAGCAGCGCCACAAGACGCAGGCGCGTCATGGTGACGATGGTCCAGGCGATAGCACCGCTGGCGATGCCGGCAACGAGAGCCGGTATGGCGCCGGCGACATAGCCCCAGGCTCCCCAGTCATCGCCGGTGAGCGAGTGCCAGGCGCCGATGACGAGGATGCTGATGATTCCCCAGAACCACCAGGTGGCGCCTGCCATGAGGGCGAACACGACGAAGGCGAAGCCCTTGCTCAGGGAGCCGGCGGCGCCCAGAATGGCGATCACCACGATCAGGCCCAGGATGCCCGCGAAGATGCCCAGAAGGGCCCCGAGCCACCACCAGCCGCCCTGGTGGGCCTGGACATAGATGTCGGTCTGGTAGGCAGCGTAGAAGCCGATGAGCACGGCGCCGACAAAGGCGGTCCCGATCAGGAACCGGCTGAACCAGGCAGGCGGATTGCTGCTTTCGCCGTCGATATTGACGTGGCTCCAGAGGCGCTCGGAGAGTCGAAACGGCCACTTGAGGACGATCAGATAGAGGGCCGGCCAGACATAGAAGAATGTGGCGGCGGTGGCGCCAAGTCCGGAGACGAGCCACTTCCAGGTGGGCGCATCGAGGTGCCAGCCCAGGTGATAGCCGATGCCGATGCCGGAGGCCAGGGCGGAAAGCACGCCGATGATGGTGGGCACGATGTCGCTGTTGTCCGAATAGGTCCTGCGGAAGAGGGTCTTGGTGCCTTCCACGGGACCGACGAGCAGGATAGCGACGAGGTACATGAGGATCTTGGCGAACGGATTGGTGACCTTGTTTGCCTTTTGATCAGACATTGGAGATTTCCTTCGGACCGGCTTCGGACCGGTCGGTTAGGGTGGGTTTCGGTCGCTCTACATGCAAAGCGACCAGCCTGAGACGCAGGGTCATTTGCGACCAGATTCGAGAGACCTCGAGCAACGGCGCGAATGCCGAAAAAGAAGAGAGCGAGATGGTCATCGCCACTGTCGGTGACCATCTCGCGCCCCTCTGCTACCGATTGCGGTAGATAAAGTGAGCCATGATTTCGCCGAGCAATGGTGAGACACCTTCCTCGGATACGGGTCTGGAACGGGAAAGAGCTGATCGGATTCGGTCAAGCTGCGTGGTCCAGGCTGAAACTGAGTCAACTTCGACAGTCAGGGCGGACTGCTGGAGCGTTACTCTGGATACTGATTCCGTTATGCTTGCGGCGCCCAGAGCCAGACAGCCGGTCCGGGTCAGTTCGAGCTCTTCGGTTCCGACCCTGGCGAATAGGGGAACGCCGAAATGGAACCGGAAAGTGCGGTCGTCCAGGCGCTCGACGGTCAGATGCCGGATTGGATCCGGGGAAGTCATTTCATTTCCTTTCTATGAGTTGGGGAGGGAGGAGCGATCCTCTCCTGATCGGGAGGACCGCGAAAGCGAACTTTCAGCTACCGCCGTCTTCTTGTTTTTCTTCCGGTTTTTCCGGGGTGTTCGATGGTGGCTTCGCGACCGGGAGCTCGTCACGGCGAACCCACTGACCGTGCTCGTTCTGTACGAAGCCGTTGGTGACGAACCACATACGGTTTACGCCCCCGGGAAAGAGGAACTCGGCATACATAATGGTCTCCTGAAAAGGCACAAAAAGAAAAGGCGCCACAGAGCAGGCAGAGACGATGCTCTGCCTGCTCGTGACGGAAAGCCTGGGACTTACTTGTCGTCCTCGGGCACCGGAACGTCGTTGCTCGAGTCGCCGTCCAGCTCACGCTTCAGGAAGCGGATGAGCTTGGTGAACTTGGGCACGCCGATGCCGACGAAGAGGACGTAGACACCGACGGTGGCGTAGTAGCCGTAGGTGCCCAGCACCCAGTAGGGCGCCGTCATGACACCGCCACAGTCCGCCAGGACGCAGA
>JAGQHH010000558.1 GCA_020431945.1 Cyanobacteria bacterium HKST-UBA02
GGCTTTATCATGCAGAGCTTTTTCATCGGAATCGGAGCCTCCCTGGCCAATGCCCTACCCTATCTCTTTCGATATATGGGGGTGGAAGGCGTAGCAAGCAACGGCGTGCCTCTCACGGTCCTTTATGCCTTCCGGATAGGGGCGGCGATGTTTCTGGCCTGTGTCCTCTGGACGGTATTCTCCACCAGCGAATATCCCCCGGAGGATATGGAGGCGTTCGAGAAAGAGAGAAGCCAGAACCGGGGAGTCATGGGGCTGATCAAGAGCGCTTTTGCCGAGATCCCCGGGGCTCTCGCTCAGATGCCGACAACCATGAAACAGCTTGCCTGGGTGCAGGTGTTCACCTGGCTCGGGCTTTTCTGCATGTGGATGTTTTTCGGTCTCACCACCGCCTATCACGTGTTCGGCGCCGAGTCTGCCGGCGATCCCCGGTTCGACCGGGGCATCGAATGGTCGGGATGGTGTTTCGCCATCTATTCCATCGTCTGCTTCCTGGTCGCATTCCTGCTCCCGCGCCTGGCTAAACGTCTGGGACGCAAGCTGGTCCACGGAATAAGCCTGGTGGCCGGCGGTCTCAGCCTCCTTGGCGTAGCCCTCATACACGATCCTGTCTCTCTGCAATGGACCATGATCGGGGTCGGCATCGCCTGGGCTTCCATTCTCTCCATGCCCTATGCCATTCTTTCCGGTTGCCTGCCTGATAATCGCACCGGCGTTTATATGGGGGTCTTCAATCTTTTCATCGTCATCCCCGAAGTGATCGCCGCTCTCTGCTTCCAGCCCCTGGTCCGCCATGTCTTCCAGAATCAGCCTCTCTATGTGGTGATGATGGGTGGTGTCTCCCTGCTCATTGCCGCGGCGCTGACGGCGCGGGTGGAAGACAAGCAGGAAAAATGAAGTATCATAGATTTGCTTGAGTAGATAGGATACAAACGGTGGCCCTCTCAACTCTTTTAGTATGTGAAAACGAAGAGAAAGCAGCGCAGATTGCGACGCTCATCGGCGGCAACTCGGACATGCAGCTTGTCGGTACCACCGCCCGGGAGAGCGCCGAGAGCGAGATCGAGAGCAAGCATCCTAGAATCGTCTGGATCGAGCTCTCCTCGGATCCGGACACAGGACTTTCCCTGCTTTCAGGTCTCAAAGAGCATCATCCCGAGATCCATTTCCTGGTGAGCAACGAGACCCTCGAGGCCGATCTCGTCAAAGACTCGATGCACCTGGGAGCGGTGGACTTTCTCGACGCCAAGACATGGCAGGATCAGCTTCCGGACGTGATGTCGCGGGTAGTGGCAAAAGAGATCAGCCACCAGCAAGCCCGGGCCAAGCTCGACGCCCAGCGCGAGCAGATGCGCCAGATGCTCGAAGCTCAGCGAACCTCGAATCCGCCCGCCAATGCGGATGCGATCAAAGCGGTCCGCAAGAAATCCATCGAGATGGACGAATACTCCTCAGCCAATACAATGATGCTGGCCGTCATCCTGGTGCTCGCCATCTGCGGAGCGCTCTTCTATTTCATGATGCCGAAGTAGAATCCTGCGCAGTCACGCTTTCCGGTTCTATCTGAGTCTGTCGATGATCGGAGCGAGCTTGTCCATGAGCTTGAAACCGCCCTGATAGCTCAGGTGGCAGGTATCCCAGTAATCGCCGTCCTCGAAAGAGGTGTCGCTGCCGAAATCAGCCAGCTCCGCTCCTCTTTGCCCGGCGATTTTAGAGAGCTCCGACCGATAGCTGTCATAGAAACCGGCCGGCATGATATCGCGGTTGGTGGCTGTCAGAGGCATATTGACGAGCACCACTTTGATGCCGCGCTCCTGGCAGACTTTCAGCAAACCATCCATAAAGCTCATCTGCAGACTGAGTTTGTCCAGATCGATATTCTTGTAGCGTTTTTGATATTCCTGCTTGCTGTTTTCCCAGACATCTTCCCTGGTGCCGGTGAAAACAAAGCCTGACTGGCCTTTTTCCCAACCCGGGCGAGCCACGGTGGAGCCCGGGGAGGCGAGATTATAGAGCTTGTCGGCTCCCTTGTTCACTTCCTTTTGAATGTGCCAGCGCCTGCCATAGAGAAAGACGGACTTGGAGAAAATGAAATCGGCTCTTTCTTGAAAGCCCGGCAGATAGAGATCGGCATAACGGACGAGATTATCGAGACCGACAAGACGCTGGAAAGAGATCGTCTGCATGGGACCGGAGAGCTCGGCGTCATAGAAGTCCCGGGGAGCGACACCCCATACCAGGACCGGAGGCTTGCGCTCTCCTTTGAGAAACTCATTGGCATAGATATAAGCATCGGAAGCCATCTGACCGAATATAGCCATACTGAAGACCACAGGCTTGCCGTCTTTCTGGGCGAGACGCTCTTCCAGGGCGAGCGAGCGATGGTGATGGAAGATATCGCCAATCTCGGGGTGCTCTTTCTTGTCTGTGGACCAGAAGGGATACATGACCAGGGAGGAGCCCAGAAGAACCACATCCGGACGTCTGGGCAGGGCTTTGAACTCGTTCAGGGCCAGGTCGATGGAGCCGGTGCCGTTCCAGACATTGTTCGAATAGCTGGTGGCCGGGCCGAAAACAGCGAAAAGTACCAGATTGCTGATCAGGAAGAGGGCCAGGGCGAAAAGGGCCGCTGCCTTGAAAGGAGGGCGCTTGCCGCTGCCCTCGGGAGTCGCCTGGGGCGACTGCTTCTTGTCCGGTCTGGTTAGTGTTTGCACCGTGGTACGACCTGAAATAGGTTCTTGACTATTTTACGGTCGATTCACCTGCTTGGAGCCTCGAAATGGCTATATAAGGCAGCTTTAAGGTGTCATGAGGCGCCAGCCCGGGCCCTGCTTGAAAGCCTGCTATTAAGTAAACGACAACTAAATCACGAACATTTGCCGGGTGACGGTGAAACTCTCGCCGAATATCCGGGAGGCATCCATGATCATGATTATATGCTTGTCCGAATTGGTCTTCTGGCTGACGACAATCTTCGATTCGCATCCCGGGCTCAGTTCCTGGAGCCTGACATTGATCGCCTCGGCGAGCTTGAAAATGCCGTCATGGCTTCCGTTGATAGAGTCCTTGAAGCGGCTGCGGAATTCCTCGAACATCCCGGCACGCAACAATTCGACCAGGTCCTGAGTGTCGTTGGTGGTCATCGATCTAACCCTTTCTATTCTTAGACCGATTTTAATTCCCGGGCTTTGCCCCCGTCAACCGCCACCGCTCCTGCCTGGTTTTCCCGGTACCAGGCTACGAAGGCATCGATACCTTCTTCGATTCCTGTAGACGGATGATAGGCAAGCAATTGCCGGGCTCTCTCGATACCGGCGAAAGTATTGGGCACGTCCCCTTTCTGCATGGGCTTGTGGACAATATCAGCCTTTTTGCCCAGGGACTTCTCGATACAGGCAATCATATCTTTCAGGACCACCGGCTCGCTGCGGCCGAGATTGATGATCTCGAAACAGGGTCTGCTCATCTCGAACACACCCATGACCCCATCGACTATGTCCTGGATATACGTATAGTCTCTTTGCGTACCGCCATCTCCATATACTTCGATAGGCTTTCCTTCATCTATCAGGCGGCAGAATTTGTGAATCGCCAGGTCCGGTCTCTGGCGCGGCCCGAAAACAGTGAAAAAGCGCAGACAGACTATATCGAGACCGGTGTTCTTGTGGGCTGTGTGACAGAGCATCTCGCCGGCCATCTTGGAGGCCGCATATGGCGAAATGGGGCGGTCGGTACGATCGCTTTCTCTGAAATGCTCAGCCTGACGCTCGCCATAAACCGAGCTGGAGGAGGCGAAAACGAAAAAAGGCTGGCTCTGACCTTTGGAAGACTGGGCGGCGGCACAATCC